>JAFAHH010000012.1 GCA_019237355.1 Acetobacteraceae bacterium
ATCCGCTCGGCGTCAGCAAATCGCGAGCGACCATCAGCCGGTCGCGCAAATACGTCAGATACGAGTGCAGCCCCAATTGCCATGTGTCGCGATAGGCCTGCACCATTTCAGGCTCGCGCGTCATGTCGGCGTCATCGCCGTGGCTCACATCGCGCTTGCGCACGAAAGGCTGAAAGTTAGAGCCGAACTTCACCCCGTAAGGCGGGTCGATGTAGATCATCTGCACCTGCCCGCCCAATCCCTCGAACCGCAGCAGGCTATTCATCACCACGAGCGAATCACCGAGAATCATCCGGTTCACCCAATGGTCCCGGTGCTCGAAGGCGCGGATCTGGTCGGAAAGCGGGCGCTCGGGATCGGCGAATAGGTCGCGCATCCGGCCTTCATCGGGCCGCTTCCGGTGCGCTTCGAGCGTTTCGATAATCACCGAGGTGGAGAGCCGCTCGTGAACGAAAAGCGGCAGGCTCGGCACCTCGAATTCGGGCCTTTCCGCCTTGCCCGCCCAGTTCAGAAAAGGCCGTTGCAGCTTCTTCAACCCGGCCAGCGCATCCTGCAGCCCGGCCACTTCCAGCAGCGGCGCACCATCGGCCCCGCGCAGCACCCGGCGCTGCTCGAAGAGATGCGGGGCGGACAGCGCCGCCGCTTCCTCGATGCAGCCCATCAGGAAGCTCGCGACCTCGCGCGCCGGGTTGCTATCCCACTCCAGCGCGGGCGAGAGGCTTGAGTCGTAGCGATAGGAAGCGGGCGGATGCTTTGCCCTGAAGCGCGGCACCGCGCCCACCTCCGGCCGGCCTTTCAGGCTCTTGTCCTTATGGAAATACCCGGCCGCGCGCCCGCCGGGTTCGATCCGTATCCCGGTGTTAAGCGCCGCCGCTCCCTTCGCCGCCTTTACGGGGGCGGACGTTTTGCCCTTCGCCATTTTCGCTCCTCGGCGCCGTGTTGGCGCTGGGGGGCGATAACCCGCTACGGTTGAGCAGACGTTAAATGGCGCGCGTGTTTAGGGTGAATCCGCCGTCTGAATTGGGATTCGGATGGCGAGCAAGACGGGCAACGCGGGGCGCCACGTGTTGTGCGGCCAGGACGTGAGGTGGCATTCTGGGCGACCGCAAAGATCACGCCATGGTTCCCCATCGAGACTGATGCCGTGCCGGAGCCAGACCTGATCTTGGAACGCCTCAACCGCGACGCCCTGCAACGAGCCTGGGGCGCGCAGATTTGCCTCGATCAGCTCGAGGAGCGTGAAGGCTAATCACGCCGGTCCGGGGCTCGCCACTACTCCCAGAGCGAGGAGAAGCAGCGAGGTTGACTCATTCTGTCTAGGGGCGGAAGCCGATCGGGCGAAACTTTTGACTTGACAGACAACCGCCGGTTCTGTTCTTATTAAGTTCATGCCCTGGACTCCTCCTCAATCCCTGGCCGGCCTTTCGGATCGCCTGGCCCTCATCGTAGCAGGGCTACGCGAGGTTCTGGCGGCGCATATGGCGAGGGATCGGTCGGCCGTCGCAGTGCTTTTTCTGGCCTGGACGCGGCTGGGTCGCTTGGCTTCCCGGTTTGAAGCCCTGGTGAGGGCGGTCCGCGCCGGGCGGCTTCCCTCTGGGCCGAGCCCCCGTGTGCAGGCTGCCGCCGATTTTGGATTGCCCCGGCTGGAGGGCCTGCCGCAGCCGTTTCGGCTGCCGGGTGGGTTCGGCTGGCTGATCCGGCTGGTACCGGGGGCGGCGGTCTATGGCAGTCAGGTGCAGTATTTGCTGGCCGATCCGGAGATGGCGGCGCAGCTGGCTTCGGCGCCGCAAGCGGGACGGATCCTGCGCCCGTTGTGCCGGATGCTGGGGGTGCGGCCCGGGCCAGGGCTGCTGGCGCCGGCTCGCACCCTGCCGGCCTCGACCGCCCCCGCGGAGGCAGACGGCCTCCGCGGCGCGGCGACCCGCCCTGGGCTGCCATCGGATGGGGCTGCTGCCGGCGCTATCGCACCGGATTCGCGCCTTGAGTCCGGCCCGCAGCCAGGCTCGGAGCCTTGGTCCGATGCCCCTTGGATGGCGCGGCTGCCGGCCGGCACACCGGCCGATCCAGCGGCTGACCCGCCGCTGAATGTGCCTTGGGGCCGGCCTGCACCGGGCTGAGGGGCTCAGCACGCCGGTAACGTTCCTTGTCCGGAATGGTCCGGATCAATCTGTCTTCCAAAGCGCGATTCAGGCTTTCCGGCCATCGGGACTGCCAATCCCGGGCCTTCCATTTAGTCTAGAGCGGGATGACTTTAGATAAAGTCATCCCGCTCTAAGAACTTTGGTTTTCAGAGCGCGATTCAGGCTTTCCGACGATTCCGCCTCAAGCCATCGCGCTCTAGCGCGCAGAATGGCACCCGGTGCTCGCGAATTGGGAACCCGAGTCCGGGTCAAGCCAGCGCCCGCTAAACCGGTTTCAGGCGGACTGTGCCGCCGGAAACTGGGTCTAAGTCTTGTTTGCGAGCATCTTCACGCCGCTGACCGACGGTGGTCAGCGACGATCTGCTCTAAGTCTAACCTCGCGATGCCGGACTGGCAGGCCAAAGCATTTTTCGCAAGGTTTCATCGTGGAGGAGGAAATGGTGCCGAAGCGCGGCACCTGCATGGATGCAAATGAGAGCTGCCATGCCGTAGCCGAGCCAGTCGTGAACCTGCCGCAGCCGCCCGAACAGGTCCTCATCGTGCCGGACAAGATCCGGTAGCGTGAACAGACCCAAAATCGAGACGGGAATCCCGGCCGCGGAGGACATCACCCAACCGGTAACCGGAAGGGCAACCATGAGCGCATAGAAGCAGAGATGCACAAAAATGCCGGCGATTTGCTGCCATTCCGGGATCGTATGGGCCAGGCGTGGTAGCTGGTTGACTTGACGCCAGCCTAGCCGGACTGCGGCAAGGGCCAGGGCCACCATGCCCATTTCCTTATGGGCCAAGATGAGCACGATTTTTTTGGTATCGAAGCCCACATCCGGCAACCGGACCATATAGATTCCCAACCCGGCCAGCGCGGTTATCAGGGCAGCCATCAGCCAATGAAGCACGATCGCCACGGCCCCATAATGCCGCTTCGTGTTCGTCAGCCGTATCATTCCGGCATCCCCCTCGGCCACGCCGAAGCAACCCGGATAAGGCCGGGAGCGCGGTCGTTTCAGTCGACGCGCCGAGGGTTGGCTTCCTTCTCCATGTCAGGGCAGAAATCAACCCAAGAGCTGGCCCAGGATTTGGCTAGACGCGCCCACAGTTTTACGGGGCTCAAGTAAGTTGTCGCCATGGGTTACTCCTTCCATTTCGCGTTGGCGGGATGCCGGGCGTATCCCGGGGTGGCGGATATGGGGTATGGTTTTCGCATTTGCAGCATGATCGGCCGTCATGCCAGCGCTGCGCAACTAAAGATTGCACACAAGCGCTGGTCTCGGCTGAGGTGCTTAGCCAAGCCGAGGCGGGCCTTGATCGGGCGCGCCGGTGACATGCTATTGCCTGGTGACCGCCCGACGGAAGCATAAGAGGATGGACGCAGGCCCAGGCCAAACAGCGCTCGGATATGATGTGGCGCATTTCCTCGGGGGTGCGTCGCTTGTTTTGTCCTTTGCCCTTCTCTATCAGGCCCGGGTCGCCTCCCTTCCAAAGCTTTATGCGATGCAGGGCATCCTCCTTGCGCTCGCGGCCTTCTGGCAGGGCCAAATCCGGCATGCGCCAGAGCTTTACGTAACGGGAGTGATCACCTTAGCCGCGAAGGGCATCATCATACCCATTGCGCTGCATCGGATCGTCCAGCGGCTCGCCATTCAGCGCTCCATTGAGACGGCGCTGGGGGTGTTCCCTTCCATGGTCCTCGGGATCGGCCTGGTGGCGCTCGCGATCCTGGCGGTCACGCCAGCAGCGCCGGGGGCCAAAGTTCTCACTAGGGAGAACCTAGCCCTCGCCCTATCCGTCGTGCTGCTCGGACTATTGATGATGATCACCCGCCGCACAGCCCTCACTCAAGTGGTCGGCTTTCTCTCGATGGAGAATGGGCTCATTCTTGCCGCCATCGGGGTCGCTGGCATGCCGCTCGTGGTTGAACTGTCCGTTGCGATTCTGGTGTTGGTGGCCTTCGTGGTGTTCGGCGTATTTTTCTTCAGGATACGCGAGCGCTTCGACAGTTTGGATTTGCGATTCCTGGAGCAAATGGACGAGGCGGAACACTAGTGCCGGCCCTGGTGGTGATCGTTCCGTTTGCGGCCGCGCTTCTGCTCACGGCCATTCCTTCCTGGCGGGCCGGCGCTCGGATCAATACAGGCGCCTCAATGCTGTGCTTCCTATTCGCTTGCGCGCTGCCTGCGCGGGTCGGAGAAGCGAGCCGCCTTTTCCTAGTAGACGCACAGGCCGCCCATTTTGCCCTGCTGACCGCCTTCATCGCCATGACCACCGCCTGGTTCAGCGGCGCTTATATTCAGGTGGAGCTTGCTGTCCGCCGCCTCGATCGCCGGCGCTTACGGCTTTACCACACGCTCTATCAAGCATTCCTCGGTTCCATGCTGCTGGCGCTGCTCTCGAACAACACGGGGATCACTTGGGTGGCGCTAGAGGGCGCGGTCATCGCTTCCGTGCTTATCGTGGCCTTGCCGCGCAGCGCGGAAGCCGTTCGCGCGGCATGGCGTTTCTTCATCATCGGCGGAGTTGGCATCGCACTCGCGTTCTTCGGCACTATTGTGCTCTACCTCGCCGCTTTGCCGGCGCTTGGCCCGGGAATGCTCGCCATGACATGGAGCGAGCTTTTCTCGGCGGGTAGGGAATGCGACCGCGCGGTGCTCAATCTCGCTTTCGTGTTCCTTTTGATTGGATACGGCACCAAAGCGGCGCTCGCACCGCTGCATGGGTGGATGCCGGATGCGCATGCGGAGGGGCCGACGCCGGTTTCCGCTGTGTTGGCCGGGTCGGCGCTAAACGTGGCGTTGTTCATTATCTTGCGGTTGAGGCGGGTGATCGCGGGTAATCCCAGCGCGATTGATCCTGGGCCGCCGATTATGGCTCTCGGCTTGATCTCGATCCTGATAGCAGTTGCGAGCCTTTGGTCCAGGCGCGATGTGAAGCGCTTTTTCGCCTACTCCAGCATCGAGCAATCAGGCGTGGCCGCCTTTGCCTTCGGTCTGGGTGGCCCGGCGGCGACCTTTGCCGGACTGCTGCACCTAACGCTTCACACGCTCACCAAGGCTTCGGTGTTTCAATGCGTGGGCCGCGCAGCCCAACTCAAGGGCGGGCAGAAGTTTGCCGACATTGCCGGGTTAATCCCAGCCAGTCCCGCTTTAGGCCTGTCGCTCGCAGCAGGAATCATCGCCCTCGCCGCCCTGCCGCCGTTCGGGCTATTCACGAGCGAGTTCCTGATCGCCAGCGCATCGGTGCGTGCGGCGCCGCTACTCGCAATCCCGCTCATGATCGGGCTGGTTACGGGTGGATGGGCGGTGATGGCCCGGCTCCAAAACCTTTGTCTTGGGGTCGCGACTCCAAATAAAGGGCCCGGTCCGAAGCCCGTCGCCTTGCTGCCCATCTGGGTGCAGTTAGCGCTTGTACTTCTGCTTGGGCTCGCGATGCCCGCGCCAATCGCGGACTGGTTTGCTCGGGCTGCGGGGTGACCAGCGCGGCAGAGATAATCCGTGCTGGCCAAGCAGAACCGTGCCGGCCTTGGCCCCGCTACGTGCTGAGCGAGGCGGATTGGGGGCGAATGGCGGCAGCCTTATCCCAAGATTCCGCCTTGCGATTGGTCGGGTTATGGGCGGATGTTGCACAGGTCCACTGCCTGTTTGCTGATGATGCGGCCCGGGTAGTGCTGCCGGCGTCTACCGCCGTGCAAGACGGCAAGTATGGTGCCCTCTCGCCCGCCCGGCCGGGTGCAGCGTGGTTCGAGCGCATGCTGTATGATCTCTGGGGGCATGCCGCGGAAGGGGCCCGCGACCTCCGGCCGTGGCTCGACCACGGGAGCTGGGGTCATCGCCGCCCCATGGCGCTTCGCACTGCCCCGATTGGCCCCCAGCCGGAGCCGCCCTCGTTCTTGGGGTCTGAGGGTGAGGACTTGCATCAAGTACCGGTGGGTCCAATCCACGCCGGCACCATCGAGCCCGGGCATTTCCGGTTTACGGCACATGGCGAGACGGTGGTCCGGCTGGAAACACGCCTCGGATATGCCCATAAGGGCACGCTCGGGCTTATGCGCGGCAAACCCCCGCGAGTAGCGGCCCGGTTTGCTGCCCGCCTCTCAGGCGACTCGACGGTGGCCCATAGTATTGCCTATTCCCGGGCGGTGGAGGCGGCACTGGAAACCGAGGCACCCGCCCGCGCCCACGCCCTTCGCGCCGTAATGGCGGAGCTGGAACGCATCGCAAACCATCTCGGCGATATTGGTGCGATCTGCAACGATGCCGCCTTCGCCTTTATGCTCGCCCGGTGCGCCTGGCACCGCGAAGCGGTGTTGCGCGCCTGTGCTCGAGCGTTTGGCCATCGCCTCATGATGGATTGCGTCATACCCGGCGGGATAGTGGCCGAGATGCCGCCCGGCAGCCCTGAGGCGATCCGGGACGCGCTGGCGGGGGTGGAGGCCGAGCTGCCGGAGCTGCTACGGATTTACCAGGATACGGCGAGCCTGACGGACCGGGTGACCGGCGCTGGCATCCTCGATCCGCACCTCGCCAAGCTCTTTGGGGCTGGCGGGTTTATCGGCCGGGCCGCCGGGGCCGAGGTGGATGCGCGACGCAGCCCCGGTTACCCACCCTATGCCGATCTGCAGGTTCCAGTGCTGCAAGACGGTGACGTGAATGCCCGGGTGAGGATTCGGTTTAGCGAAATTACCGAGAGCATCCGCCTGGTTCGCCAGTTGCTCGACGATCTGCCCGAAGGCGGCATATCCGCCCCCATTGTCCCCGGTTCTGGCGAGGGAATTGGCGTGGCTGAAACTTTTCGCGGTGACGCCTGGGTATGGGTGCGCATCGAGGGCGGCATGATTACGGCCGCTTTCATGCGCGACCCGAGCTGGGCACACTGGCCACTGCTGGAATCTGCAATTCGCGGCAACATCATCGCCGATTTTCCGCTGATCAATAAGTCCTTTAATGCGGCTTATTCCGGGGTCGATCTGTAATGCCGCTCCGGCGGATAATCCGCAATTTGCGCGAAGGCCCCGCAACCGAGCCGCCAGCTCCGGTTTCATACGAAACGGCGTCGGCGCTGGCCGAGGCGCTGAAAGCCGCCGCGAAGGCCAAGCTTGGCCGCAGTCTGGCGATCCGGCACGTCGATGCAGGGAGTTGCAATGGCTGCGAGCTCGAGATCCAGGCTTTGAGCAATATCGTTTATGATTTGGAGCGGTTCGGATTGCGATTCGTCGCCAGCCCAAGGCATGCTGATATTTTGCTGGTAACGGGCCCGCTCACCCGTAACATGCGCCAGGCGCTCGAGCAGGCGTACGACGCGACTCCCGACCCGAAATGGGTCGTAGCGGTAGGCGATTGCGCGCGGGATGGGGGCGTTTTCAAGGGAAGCTATGCCGTGGCGGGCGGCGTTGGGGCCGCCGTTCCGGTCGATTTGGTGATTGCAGGCTGTCCCCCGACCCCGGCGCAATTGTTGGCGGGCCTGCGAGCATTGCTGCAAGCGAATGGGAGCTAGCAGGCTGCGGTCGTTCGTGAAGAAACGAAAGAAGGCCAGGGGCTTTGCCCCTGGACCCCAGCAAAGGCAGAGCCTTTGCAATCCAATCACTTAGAGCAGATCGCGATCAAGTGGGATCGCCGCAGGTGATCCCATCGCGTGAATCTGCTCGAAAAACGACTCCTAGAGCGGTTCCACGTGAGTGGGAAACGCTCCTAGTGGATGGGGTCAGGGGCCTTTCGGCCCCGTTATGCGAACAGCATGCTCCCCGCATGACGGGTCCAGGGCAGAGCCCTGGCGTTCCTTTTCGGGTTCCCAATTCGCGAGCACCGGGTCCCATTTGTGCGCAAAACCAGGGCCCGGAATTGGGGTCCCGATCGCCGCAAAGCCTGAATCGCGCTGTGGAAAACAAAATGCTTA
>JAFAHH010000047.1 GCA_019237355.1 Acetobacteraceae bacterium
CAGCCTGCTTGCGGCTGAAGGCGCCGTTAGCATCGACGAACAGGCCCGCGCCGCCGATTGCCTCGCGCGCCACCCGGACCCGGTGCGGGTCGCGCTCGGGCTGGCTGCCGATTTTCATTTTTACCCAGCGGCATCCGTGCTGATGCACCCAGCCGCCGAGCTGATCCCGCAGCTCTTCGTCGGTATAGGTGGTGAACCCGCCGCTGCCGTAGACGAAGCACTCGTGCCGGGCAGCCCCCAGCAGCGTAACCAGCGGCAGGTCCAAAAGTTTGGCTTTCAAGTCCCAGAGGGCCACATCGACCGCCGATATCGCGGTGGCGGCCAGCCCTTGGCGCCCGAGATTGCGGATTTCGACCTGCATCGCATGCCAGCATTCGGGGACATCCATCGGGTTTTTGCCCTGAATGGCGTTCGCGAGCTTGCTGTTGATCAGGTCCGCATTCGAGCCATGGGAGTAGGTATAGCCAATGCCAGTCTTCCGGCCCGCGCTTACCTCGGCGAGCACCAAGGTCGTGTGGTCCCACGATAAGGTCCCGTCCGCTTCCGGCTTGTCGGTCGGGACCTTGTAGGCGTGCGCCTTCACCTCGGAGATGTACACATCCCGGACCATCGCTCTCCTCGCTTCAGCGGCCGGGCACTAGGGTGTGCATCATTTCTTTCGCGGTTTCTTTCACCACGCTCGAGAGCTCCGGCTCGCCCCAGGTCGAGGCTGCGAAGCTGCGGGCCTGCTTGAGGGTGATATGCGGCGGCAGCGGCGGCACATTCGGATCGGTGTACGCTTCGAGGATGACCGGGCGGTCAGCGGCCAGCGCCTGCTCCCACGCCCTACCGACATTGTCCGGGTTATCGACAAAGATGCCCTTGAGCCCGATCAACTCGGCAAATTTGGAGTAGGACACGTCGGGAATGCTCTGCGACGCCTCGTATTTTGGAATTCCGGTTTGCACCCGCTGCTCCCAGGTCACCTGGTTCAGGTCGCGGTTATTGAGCACCATGGTGATGAAACGGGGGTCCGGCCATTGCTTCCAGTATTTGGCGACCGTAATCATTTCTGCCATGTTGTTCATTTGCGCCGCGCCATCGCCGATGAGTGCGATCACCGGGCGGTCCGGATAGGCAAACTTGGCGCCGATCGCATATGGCACCCCCGCGCCCATGCTGGCCAGGCCGCCGGAGAGCGAGCCCATCATGCCGCGGCGCATCTTCAAGTCGCGCGCATACCAGTTGGCAATCGAACCTGAATCGCTGGTTACGATACAACGGTCGGGGACCCGCGGCGAAAGCTCCCAAACGACGCGCTGGGGATTGAGCGGGTCGGCCGAGGTCATGGCCTGGGATTCGATCACCTTCCACCACTCCTCGACATTCTTCTCGACCGATTGGCGCCAGGACCGGTCGGATTTGTGCTCCAGCAGGGGCAGCAGCTCGCGCAAGGTGGCGCGGGCGTCGCCCAGCAGGTTCACCTCCATCGCATAGCGAATGCTCAGCATGCCGGGGTTGATATCGATCTGAACGCCGCGCGCGGCGCCTTCTTTGGGCAGGAACTCGGTGTACGGGAACCCTGAGCCGATCATGAAAAACGTATCGCAGTTCATCATCAACTCGTAGCTGGGCTTCGTGCCGAGCAAGCCGATCGAGCCCGTTACATAGGGCAGATCATCAGGTACCACGTCCTTGCCGAGCAGCGCTTTAGCGATGCCGGCGCCGAGCTTCTCCGCTGCTTGAATTACTTCGTCGGTCGCGCCCTTGGCGCCGGCGCCGACCAGCATCGCGACTTTCTTCCCAGCATTCAGCACTTCTGCGGCACGCTGCAGATCGGCGCGCGTCGGCACGACTTCGGGTATCGGTGCACCGATGCCCGACATCACGTAGCCATGCTCGTGGGGCGGACTCTCCACGGCGGATTTCTCTTGCAAATCGTTGGGCAGGATAATGCAGGTGACGGTCCGCTCGACTTTGGCGATGCGCATGGCGCGGTCGATCAAATGCCGCACCTGCTCGGGGACACTGGCCTGCATCACGAAGGCTCCGGCCACGTCCTTGAACAGATTCTGTAAGTCGACTTCCTGCTGGTAGTGCGCGCCCAAGCCGCCGCGGCCTTGCTGTCCGACGATCGCCACAACGGGCATGTGGTCGAGGCGCGCATCATAGAGGCCGTTCAGCAGGTGGATCGCGCCGGGCCCGGAAGTTGCCATGCAAATGCCGACATCGCCGGTGAACTTGGCGTGCGCGCTGGCCATGAAGGCGGCCATTTCCTCATGGCGCACCTGGACGAGATCGATCTTGCCGTTGCGCTGCAAGCCGCCGAGCAGCCCGTTGATGCCGTCGCCGGGGTAGCCGAAAACCCGGCGAACACCCCACGCGTACATCCGTTCCCAAAAGAAATCGCTGACAGTCTTTGCCACGGTCGCGCCCCTAACTTGTTCGCAATGTCTGGCAAGCCTGATCGCGGCCTGCCCGCCACTGACCAAACTATCAAAAGAGGGGTTATGTTCCGGTCACGGCGGGCAAAATTTCAGTAATGGTTGCAGATCCTAACATGGATCAGGCGCAACCCTTGTGGTGTGCAGGTGCCGCGCGAATAACCACGTGCTCGGAAGCTGATGAATTGATATTTGCCGGCCGGGTGGGCGCCCGCTTAAGCGAGGCGGCCGCCAGATAGGTCGTAAACCTTGCGCTCGAGGGTCGCCACCAGCGCGCTGGAGCCGCCAGTGCTCAGCACAGCCCGGAAATCGGATCGCTGCTTTGCGACCCGGCTGATCGAACCAGGGGCCAGAACGTGGACCGCCTTCCAGCCGGAGGGTGTCTGGCGCATCACATAGCCAAGCCTGTGGCTTGCCTTGCCCGGGCTCGCGATTGTCGTGTTCACGATTCGGTCGCCATTGAGCAGAACACGGATATCGGGCGAGATCGCCAGACTCTGGCCCGGACAACCAGCGAAATTGGCGACGTAGTTCGCCACGGTGTAGCGGCGGAATGCGGTCATGAGCTGGGCTTGCTCGCCGGAGGAAAAGCTCGCCCAGCGGGGGTCTAAGGAGAGCTGGAGCCCTGGCTGGAGATCAAAGGTCTGCTCAATTACGGGCGCTAGCGCTTCATATCTCTGCTGGAAGGATGTGCGTGACCCGGATTTCATGATTGCGAGCAAGGCGGCGTTGAGGCGCTGCACCGGCGCGGTCACTTCTGGGTTGACGGACTGGGCCGCTGCCAAGCGAGGCAATACGGGGGCGGCGGTAGCATCGAGAATGCTGGCCCGGGAGCAGCAGGCGGCGGGAGAGCGATATGGAAGACATCGGCAGACCGTTCCGGACGACATTGGTTTTCCAGCTCTGGCGAGACCGGGGGTTGTCGGCATAGGACGGATCGAGGTCTGTGAAGGCCTTCACACCCCTGGGCGGTCGGGGCGACACATGGATGCGATCCAGCGAAGCCGTTCACTATTGGCGGAGGGCGGATTGCAAAGTCATGCGCGCCCCTAATCGTCGCGTGATGCTGCAACGTCTGTTGGGCAGTATGACGTGGGAAAGGGATCTGGAGCATGTCCGACGAGGTAGCGAAGAAAACGATTATTTGAGCTTGGCTCGGTAACTGGACAGGAGCTATACAGTGCATGTGCGTGATCGTGGCGGACTGTTTAGCCTTTGAGGTTCTCAATCAAGGCTTGGGGAACCCATCGCCTTCAATCCCGATAGAACCAAATACAGCGGAAAAGATCATCCCAGAAAGGTTGGGCACCGATGGACTGGGAGGAGTTGTTCTCGGCATCAGCGTTACAGCTGGGAGCAAATCTTAAAAAGGCTCGTGCTGCAATCGAGCATCGGACACTGAAAGGCAGCCTGAACGAGAGGGCTTTCGCTGCATGGCTGCGAACTTGGCTTCCGGGCGTGCTTGAGGTCGGCGCGGGAGAGGTCATTGATAGTACCGGCGGGCGCTCAAGGCAGGCCGATGTAGTTGTCTACGACTCGCGGACTATGCCTCGATTTTTGTCGAGAGGAAATGACATTGACGTATTCCCCATTGAACCTGTGTTTGCCATCATTGAGATAAAAACCTACCTTAACAAAGAAGAACTCGACAAAGCGTTCGAGAATATGACGCGCGTCAAATCGCTCCAGAAAGTAGGCTATCATAGCCACGAAACTCCGAAGAAGAAGGTCCTATATGGGATTGAAACAGACCGATGGCTCCTCCAGTTTTTCATATTCGCATACGAATCCGATCAACTAGAAACGCTTCTAAGCCACGCTCTGCGCCTAAACGCCTCGCAGCCGTTAAGCAAACAAATTGATTGCGTTTGTGTTCTTGACAAGGGATTACTAGTGCATGCCGGTCCCGGTGGATTGGAGCCGATCCCTATGCCCCACACGCACATGGTTGCTAAGCCAAGCTCAAAGCCTTTCACGGGCGGCGGAAATCGGCCGCGGGTCCTGCAGGTTCTGGCGGGGAGCCGGACGCGTCCGCCTCGCCGGCCGGGTCGAGGCCGAGGGCAGGCATCGAGGCTTTCCCCACTCCGCCCTTGCTATCGGGGCTGTCGCGAACTGACGATATCGGGCCGGCATTCTCGAACTCCTCTCGGTCACCGGATGGGAACCCGATTGACACGGGGGCTGACCCGCCGCTGGCTGGGCCTGCGCCGGCTTAGCCCGGCGGCTTGCGCCGACTACGTTTCCGTTTCGGAACATTCTCCGCTTTCGTCTAGCGCGCGGGAGCAGAAAGTTGGTCCAGCCTTTCGGCTAGGCGCTTCAGATCCCACTCGCGCGCGAGTGAAGCGGCCTTGTCCCAAGCCGGCGTCTGATCCGCGAGCGAGGGGATAGGCGCCGAAACATCCATGGCCGCGATGCGGCGATAGAGGCGTAGATCATCGGCTTGGCTCGGAAACTGCCCGACCGCGAGAGCATCTTCGAGCGCGGGGTAACGCCGCAGCAAATCGGCAGCTCCCTTCGGCCCAATTCCTCGGGCGCCGGGCAGCTTGTCTGAGGGATCTCCCCGCAAGGCGATAAAGTCTGGAACCTGCTTCGGTTCGACACCGTAGCGCTGCCGGACCTCGGCGGGCCCGATCCGCGCCAT
>JAFAHH010000181.1 GCA_019237355.1 Acetobacteraceae bacterium
CTCGGTAAGTCCGCGGGCTGGCCTATCGTCGCGGGCAGTAAACAATCCCGCTTCCGTCGCAAGAGCGGCGAAGGCGGTGCTTTGGCGCTCGATCGCACGAGTCCGATCAAGCAGCAGCCTCGCGGCGCGATCGGCTCGCAGAGCATAGCGAACGAGCAACCCGGCGAACAATGCAGCGACGGCAACAATTACCATCGACATGGCCAACGCCGTGCGGCTGTTGGCGGCGATGAAGCCGGTGAACTCCGCCTCTGGCACCACGATCAGCACCGACCAGTTGTTTCCCGGAACCGGAAGCTTACTGACCATGATGATCTGCCGCACCCCGTTCACCTCAACGACCCGGCGACCGTAACCCTCTAGGCGAAACCGGTCATAGGCCGCGGTCAGGATGGGATCGCCAAGCTCGTCCAGCCGCGCAACGAGCAGTTCCGGAGCGTGCTGCTGCAGCACTCGTATGCTCTCCGGCGCAGCGATGAGGTGACCCGAGTCGTCGAAAATCAGCGCGCGTCCCGTTCGTCCGATCTGTAGTGAAGCTAGAAATTCCGAAAGCGCCTTCAGTGCGATATCCACGCCGAACACAAAGGTGCGCCCATCGGGCGCCGTGTAGCGGACTGAAGCGGTGACACCGGGCGTACCGGCCGTGGCGAAGATGTACACGCCGGTCCAGAACACGCCATCACCCTTTAAGGCCCCTTCGTACCAGGGCCGGGTCCGGGGGTCGTACTCGTCACTTGGATCCGTCGTCTGGGCGGTCTCGCGCCCGTCGGCATCTTGATATATCCAGAGGACAAGCCGCGGCTTTGGTTCATTACGGATCAGCTTGATCGCCGTCCCACCATTCTCGTCGCGGCGGGCGAGCATGAAATTGCCCTCCGGGCTGGCAAAACTGAGCTGAAAAATCTGCGGATCATTCCGCAGCGCGCTTGCAGCGTAAGCCTGGGCCAGTGCCCGGCGGTCGAGAGCCCCTCCGTCCTGCACAATATCCCGCGCGATCAGGACAGCGCGGTCTGCCGGCTCGAGATAGGCAATGACCTGCTGCGCAATGCGGCTTTCCAGAGCGCTGAGCAGATCATCCGAGAGCAAGAGCACGCCCCGACGATCGGCCCGATCCGCGTAAAGCGCAATTGCTAGTATCGAAGCAATGATCAGCGCTACGCCACCGATCGGTACTCCGATCCGCAACCATGCTCGCCGCCGTTGCTGACGTACATCCAGTAAGTCCGCGTCGAGCTCGCTGACCTGCGCGGGGAAGCTCACGTCCACCGACGCCTCCTAAGGCATCTGGTTAAACACCATTATTTATAGCCGTTCCGTCCCAAGTGTCGCATTTAAAATCGTACCGCCGCTAGAGCGCGATGGCTTGAGGCGGACTCGGGTTCCCAATTCGCAAGCACTGGGTCCCATTTTGCGCGCAAAATGGGGGCCCGGATTGGGGTCCCGATCGCCGGAAAGCCTGACCGCGCTCTGAAATTCCTAGAGCGGGATGACCTTACCTGAAGTCATCCCGCTCTAGCTCTTGCGCGCGGTATCGAGCTGAGAGCCATGCGGCTGCATTCTCCGCCGCCGCCGCGCGTCAGCTCGGGGGAAGGCTATTCGGCCCAAGGAAGCGTTGGTGCGAGCGCGCCGGCGAGTCCGGGCGGGATGACGGCTTGAGCGGTTCGCCTACCTCTGGAGACAATCCATCGCCGCCACGAACGCCATTGCCGGATGAAAGGCCCAAGGCTACCCGGCTTCGCCTACGCCTAAACAGGTTCATGGATAACGGAAGGCTTTGAATTTCATCCTTCCTTTTGATACGGAAGGGATCTGCCGTTACGCGTGCCAGAACTTTAAATCGCACTCTCAAAAACAAAGCCTCAGAGTACCGCCTGAGCAATCATGCTGGCGCTACGGAGAACTATATCCTAGTGGGATATGAAAAAGAATCCCTCGATATTTTTTGGCAGGCGCCTGACTTGGGATCTGGAATACGTATGGATCGTTGCGACGCTCTGCGAGGTAAGATCCGCCAGCATGGGAATCCAAGCCGATAGAGCCCAGAGAAACCTTTGCCTACTCACGGTGATTTGCGTCACTGAAAGGCATCAGTGGAATCGAAAAATCCCGGTTAGCATTTTCGTCCGCCAGAGCCGGCAAGACAGCGATTATTGCGATTACAGCGATTGCGCACGTAGTCGAGTTACCGATGTCCATGGCTGGCTGCCCCCTAGTTCAGCACGCGACCTATGCCTCGAAACGGGTGATTGAACGGATATAGCGAACCCCTGCCCACCAGCAGGGCCGAACGGAACGCATAGAGCTCCCGGCTGCGTACGGTCCAGTCGCGCGCACCAGGCGCTGGATTCTCGAAGCCGACGATCGCTAGGGCCGCAAGCTTGGCTGTGCGCCTGGCTGGGCAACAAGCCGCGTGTGCCGGGAACGCCATAAATATGCCTGACTGGCTCGGATAGAAGACCGGCACCGTTCTGATCGGGCTGCTCGCGACCGGCTCAACCAGTATCGCCGCGCCCATCTCGCCAAGATTGGTTGGGTCTAGGATGTGGTCTCCTTCCCAAGTTGCAGCAGCAGCGGCCGAAGGCCCGCCCGCTCGGGTGATCGATCGGGATCGGATTCGCGCCTCCGATCTCTTTTTTTGGGATCTAGATCACGGCAACTTGAGGACCCCAGTGAGTATCAGGGTGGGCACGCGACCCCTGGAGCCTTGGAGGCCCGCGCGAGCGGGCGCCGGGCAACGTAGAGCACCTCGTCCCGCAGAAGCGCGTATCGCAACTGGTCGGCCGGGCCACGGCGGTAGGTCTCGACGATGAACCCGGCCCGGGCGAGCTTATCGGGGAAGTCGCGGCCGTATAGGCGCCGGTGGTCATACCCGCCGAACCGCCAGAACCGCTCCATACGATCCGTGACGGCCGGGTCCTCGTCCGTGTGCTGCACAGAATGATTCTGTGGCACGGCAAGCAGGGCGTAGCCGCCCGGCCGCAGCACCCGGGCGAACTCGGCCAGCACCGCGGCATCATCAGGCACATGCTCCAGCAGATGGTGCGCGATGAGCACGTCAAACGTGGCGTCCGGAAATGGCGTACGGGCGGCATCCACCCGCACGCCCGCATCCGGCTGGTGCAGGTCGGCGCCGATATAGAGGGGGTTGCCCCACATGAGCCGGAGCATGTGCCGCTCGGGTGCGAAATGCAGCACGCGCTTACCCTCGAGGGCCCAGCGGCAACCCTCGGTCAGGAAGAGGTGCTGGAGTCGGTGGCGCTCGCGGCTGCCGCAGCCAGGGCAGCGGCTGTCCAACCGAAGCCCATGCTCTAGACTCAGGAAATGGCCGCGGTAGCCGCAAATCGGGCACTCGCGGACCAGCTTGCGGCCACGGCTGGCGCCGCCAAACTGCCGGCGGTCTTTGAGGAAAGCCTCCAGGACTCGTCGGGCCACCGTAAGGCGGCTTGGTTCTGGCAAACGGCTTACAATCGCCTGTCCACCGAGACAATGCTGGCCCGGCGAGCGCGAACGAGACACAACAAATCCGAGCCAGAGCCTCTTCAGGGGCTCCGCACCCAGGCGCCAATTCGTGTGCCAGGACCGGCGTTTACGTCCTCCGGCGCCGAGACGATCATAGTGCGGCATCATCTCTTCGTAATCGCACAGTCCAGAGACCGATCCTAGCGTCGGTGGATAGGAGCGATGCGCCGCTGCACAACCCATACTGGCCATCATGAGCGACGTGACGGGGCGTGCCTGCGCGATCTCATGATTGTCGAAGGACCGTCCTTAGTCTATGCGGGGATTGCTGCACTACCGCGAGTCATGCGGTGGACCAAAAACATCTCGGTTCTATGAGGGTAGTTCCGGACGGCGATTGAACAGGCCGATTCGGAAGCAAAAAAGCTGGAGTTTCCCGATTGAGCATTGCGATTGTCACCGGTTCGGGCGGATTGATCGGTTCGGAGGCTGTGCGCTTTCTGACTGGAAGGGGGTTGGAAGTCATCGGCATCGATAATGATATGCGGGCGCGCTTTTTCGGTCCCGAGGCAAGCACCCGGCTTTCCTGGACCGGGCTACAGCGAAATAACAAACGCTACACGCATATCGAAACCGACATCCGCGATTCCCGGCCTATCGATGAGCTATTCGCTCGATTTAGCAGCGAGATTGCGCTCGTTGTGCACGCGGCGGCACAGCCTTCGCATGATTGGGCCGCGCAAGACCCGCCGACCGATTTCATGATAAACGCCGGCGGAACATTGAATATGCTGCAAGCTACGCGCCGGCACTGCCCCGAGGCGGTTTTTATTTTTTGCAGCACCAATAAGGTCTATGGCGATACACCGAACCGCCTGCCGCTGATCGAGCAGGAAACGCGCTGGGACTTACCGTCCTCACATCGGTTTGGTATGCATGGCATCGACGAATCAATGACTATAGATAATTCGATGCACAGTCTGTTTGGCGTCTCTAAATGCGCCGCCGATCTCATGGTTCAGGAATACGGACGCTACTTCGGCATGCGCACGGCATGCTTCCGTTGTGGATGCGTCACTGGCCCAACCCATGCTGGCGCATTCCTGCACGGTTTCCTCTCTTATTTGGTGAAGTGCGCCGTAAGTGATCAGCAATATACGATAATTGGTTATAAAGGCAAACAGGTCCGTGACAACATTCATGCATTCGATCTAGCGAACGCCTTTTGGCATTTTTTTGAGAATCCCCAGATAGGCGCAGTTTACAATATAGGGGGTGGTCGCTACGCGAGTTGCAGTGTGATCGAGGCTATTAGATGCACTGAAGACCTGACCGGTCATCCGATGAAATTCAGTTACTCCGCGCAAAGCCGCGCCGGAGATCATGTTTGGTGGATCAGCGACAATCGGCGTTTTGCGAGAGACTACCCCAATTGGCGCCTTACGCGAAATATCAGCGACATGATTTTGGAAATACATGACGAGTTTCTTGAGAAGGTCCGTTTGAGCAGGTCACCTGCCCCCCGCCGTCGTCGGGTTGGCGTTTCGGCCTGACACGGTGTAGAACGTGCCGGCCATCCCTATCTTCGTAATCAACCTGCAGCGCGACACAGAGCGCCGCCGCCATATGGAGCAGCAGCTCGAGGGCCTAGGCCTAAAGGCGGAGTTCATAACCGCAGTCGATGGGCGCACGCTTTCTCAACGGGAACGTGCCGCTTGTGACCGTGCTCGGTCTCGACGTGTATATGGCAGGGAAATGACCGAAAATGAGGTCGGCTGCTACCTCAGTCACCATCGCCTGTATGAACGAATGATCCGTGAAAGGATCGAGACTGCGCTGATCATGGAAGATGACGTTCGCGTCGATCAGAACTTTCCCCGGATCCTGGATGAACTTCTCTTTTGTCCCTTTACCGACTGGCTTGTTATTCGTCTCGACTCCAAGCGTACCCAGGTAGTCGATCCGCCATCAGCGAAATTTGCCGGCACTCGCGTTGCCGACATTTCGGGTGCTGCCGGGCTCTATCGGCTGCGCACGCGTGTCCTGGGGGTCGGCGCCTATCTGATCAAGCACGAAGGTGCGGTGCGCATGCTCGCCTATGGAAGGCGGATTTTCATGCCGATTGATCAGACCCTGGACCGATACTGGGAGAACGGCATTCTGCCCTACGTAGTCCGCCCTCTGCCGGTCCAGCAGCGGGAGGATTTCGGATCGAGCACCGGCCCACGTCCCTTCGGCGGGCGTCGCACTCAGCCGCTGTCTGGACGGCTGCAGTGCCGTGTGCAGCGAATCAGTGATGGGGTTCGCAAACGCGCCTTCAATCTAGCCAATCGGAAAGAAACGAAGGTTCCGCGCCCGCACCGCCTATTTTGGGAACACGCATTGTCCCAAGAAGTGAGATAAGCGTTCTTTGAGCCTTGGCGATCGGAGGTTTCGCCTGAGCGCCTCAAACGCCCAGAAAGCGAGAGCCAGGCTTCGGCCAGGATAGAAATGCGCCCGTCCTGGTGATCAAGCCCTGGTCCGAGCATCGTCCACACGAATAGCCCTACGCTGACTGGTTCAGGCCCGCCATGATGACCTCAGGTCAACGCCACCAGGACCGGCCCGAATAGGGGGATTACGCGGACCCGGTGAGTCCAGAGCAGGTCGTTACACGAAGGCGCTCCGCCGGGTTTACCCCCCCCGGAGATCGACTCCAAGCTCCTGGCCGGCCTCTTTCCAGCAACCAGCCCACCTGGTATCCTCGCTTACTTTTTCGTTACCGGTGTGCATGGAAGATGCTTCTCCCGCCCGAAACTGGGATGGCTATCATGGGATCGGCAATTGGCGGACGAACCGGCGTTTTGCGAGCCGGCTGCCCCCGGATCGGTTGTGCCGAATGCCACACGCATGTCTGCGGCCAGAAAGCACCGTGGCACCGCGTGGTAGAAGCGGACCCTCTTGCAGCCTAATTAGAAACTAGATGCGACTGCGGCGGCCAAACAGGGGCAAGTTTGCGAAGAGGGTCCTGCCACGTACGCTGCTTAGCCGCTCGCTGCTGATCATTCTACTCCCGCTGGTGCTGCTGCAAGCGGTGGCGATGCGAATCTTCTACGGCAACCATCTCGATATCGTCTCGCGTCGGTTATCGGACGCAGTCGTGGGCGAGATCAGCTACACGCTAGACGAAATCAAGCGCTTTCCAGACCCAAAGGATCAAGCTTGGATCATTCTGTCGGCTCGCGAAAACTTCAACTTGGAAATGAGTTTCGCCCCGGGCACGGTTCTCCCTATGCTCAAAACGGAGAATATCCTTGGACCGATGGATGACGATTTGCGGCTCGCGCTCCGCAATCGGCAACTCGCGCCCTTCACCATGGATTGGACGTCGAATCCAAGCTCGGTGCTTATTCGCGTGCAGTTGCCACAAGGCGTGCTCACGGTGGAGGCTCCCCGCAAGCGACTCGACACCGGCACCATGTATCTGTTCTTTTCCTGGCTGGCCGGCACGTCCTTAATCGTTTTCGCCACAGCTGCGTTTTTGATGCGAAACCAACTGCAGGCGATCCGCCGTTTGACGCTTACCGCGGAAGCTCTCGCGACGGGCAGGGACATAGGACCGATCCAGCCAGAAGGCGCATTGGAACTGCGCAAGGCCGCTACCGCCTTCAACCGAATACGGGAACGGGTCCGGCGCTTCCTCGCGCAGCGGACGGAGATGCTGGTTGGTGTGTCGCATGAGTTGCGGACGCCCTTAACTCGCTTACGCCTGGCTCTGGCGATGATGCCGGCCGAAGGCGCCCTCCGTGAGGAGGTTAGCGAGATGACGGCCGATGTGAACGAGATGGAGCGGAAGATTTCCGGCTACTTAGCCCTCGCCCGCAGTGAGGGAAAGCCTACGGCGGAGATGGTCGCAATCGCGGCAGTGCTCGAGGAACTCGCCGCCGGCCTATGCCGCACTGGTTTATCGGTGGAAGTGAACGCGCCAGCGGCATTGGTGTGGACAGAACAGGCCGAAGTCGTGAAGCGCGCAGTTGCCAGCCTATTCGACAATGGGGGCCGCAACGTAAGCCGGATCGCGCTATGCGCCACCGTCCCCGATTCACGGAGCGTCATCATCACGGTGGACGACGACAGGCCAGGTATTTTGCCCGGTAACCGCGAGAGTGCCTTGTTCGGCTATGGCGGCGGTGACCGCACAGCGGTGACCGTCGCGCGTGACATCGTCCGAGCCAAGGGTGGCGAGCTTGCGCTCGGAAACAGCGCCCTCGGTGGCCTGCGCGCGCAGATTCGGTTGCCGGTTTCACCGCCGGTTTAGCATGCCACCTCAAAAGCTCGCATGCCCAAACACCCCGCGGAGCACCGCATAAACCAGCCCACCCACGAAAAACCCCACCAACGTCCCATTAACCCGCACGAATTGCAGGTCCTTCCCCACGCGAAGCTCGAGCCGGTCGCTAATCGTCTCCGTATCCCAGCTCGCAATCACATGCGCGATGAACTCGGCAAGATGCGCCTGCGCGACCGGCAGCAGCCGGGCGATTGCCGCCTCCGCCCCGCGCTGCACCCGGGCCCGGGCGGCCGGGTCGCGCTCCAGCATCGCCCCAAGATTCCCCAAAGCCCCCTCGATCAGCGTAATGGTCCGCCCACTCGGCCGGGCGGCGTCGGCCTCCAGCGCGCGCCGCAGCCGGGCCCAAATGTCCCACATCCAGGTTTGCAGCGTTTCATGTGCTACCACCCGGCGTATCGCCGCCCCGATCTCAGCAGCCCGCGCCGGGTCTTGCTCCATCCGGGCGATCTCACGACGCGCCCACTCATCGAAGGCCTGCCGCAGCTCCGAGCCGTCAGGATTGACCCGGTCTAATTCGGAGTTAATCGTGGCGAGGACCCGGCGCGCGATCGAGGCCCCGAGCGCCCAGCCAACCAGCCGGCCGCCCTGTTCCCGCACCCGCTCCTCGATGGCGGCCCGGATTGCCGTCTCGCGCCGGGCCAGGCCGGCTTTCAGCTCGAGAAGCAAGAAGCTCAGCACCTCCTGGTGCCGCCCCCCCTCCACCAGGCCACGCAGCGCCCGCGCCACGACCTGCCCTGCGCCGGCTCCCCCAACCACCCGAGGCACCAGCCGCGAAATCAGCCGCCGTGCCCGTCCATCCTCCACGGAGGAAAGCATCCGCGGCAGCATTCCAGCCAGAGCCTCAGCGGCCGGCCGGGCGCTCTGCGGGTCAGCGAGGAAGCGGTGCAGAATGCCCGGCAAATCGAGCCGCCCCAGCACCTGCGCCACCTCGTCCTGCGTAAATACATGCCGGGCAACAAACCGGCCAAGCGCCTGCCCAAGCCGCTCCTTCTGCCGGGGCAGGATCGCCGTGTGCGGAATCGGCAGACCGAGCGGGTGCCGGAACAGCGCCGTCACCGCGAACCAATCGGCAATCCCGCCCACAAACCCCGCCTTCGCTGAGGCTTGTAGCAAATCCGAGCCCCAGCCCGGCTCAAACGCATAGCTCAGGACCGTAAGCACCCCCATCAGCGCCAGCAACCCCGTCGCAAATGCCCGGTGCTGGGCAAGCGCGAGCCTTGCTGCTGCGTCAGGATCGGGTTGGGGCGGGCTCATGGCGGCGCGACATCCATCCACTTGAATTAGGAGAACGCAGCCGGTCCAATAAAGCTCGGACGGGAGCAAAGGATGAATTGGCAAGGCCGGAGGGTATTGGTGACAGGCGGGGCGGGGTTCTTAGGCTCCAACCTCTGCCATGCGCTCGCTGAGCGCGGTGCGCGCGTGGTCGCCCTCGATGGCTTCCTGTTCGGAGGCGGGGCCAACCCAGCCAATCTGGATGGGGCCGAGGTCGAATTGGTCCGCGGAGACATCCGGGAAATCGATCTGCGCAACCTGTGCGAACGAGCAGAGGTGATTTTCAATCTCGCCGCGCAAACAAGCCACATGGGCGGCCAAAAGGATCCCCTCGCCGATATTGCCGTGAACGCGGTTGCGCAAGTGCGCCTCATCCAAGCCGCGCGGGAGGCCGCCCCCGAGGCCATCGTGGTGCACGCCTCCACACGCCAATTCTACGGCCGGCCCTTGCGGCTGCCGGTCGACGAGAACCATCCCGTCAACCCGCCAGACGCTAACGGCGTCTCGAAATTCGCGGGCGAGCAATACTGGATGCTGGAGCACCGAGTGGAAGGCCGCCCGGTCGTGTCCTTACGTCTCACCAATTGCTACGGGCCGCGGTTGCGCATTCGTGATGCGCGCCAGACCTTCCTCGGAATTTGGATGCGCCAGGTGCTAGAAGGCAGGCCCTTCGAAGTGTGGGGGGGCGCGCAATTGCGCGACCTCACCTATGTGGATGACGTAACCGAGGCGTTTCTCCTTGCCGCGACGACCCCCGAATGCCACGGCCGGATCTTCAACATCGGCGGATTTCCGCCTGCTTCCCTGCTCTCCATCGCCGAGCTCATGGTGAAGCTCGTGCCCAGCGCGCGCTATCTCACGCGGGAGTTTCCAGCCGATCGTGCCCGAATTGATATCGGAAGTTACCATGCCGACGATCGCGCCTTCCGCGCCGCCTCTGGATGGGGACCATTTGTAGGGCTGGAGGAGGGTGTCCAGCGCTCGCTCGATTGGTTTCGCACGCGATTACATGCCTACATTTGAACCGCCGAGCTTCGTGCCGGTCGCCAACCCCGGAGCAAGTTACCAAGCCCTAAAGCGCGAAATCGATTCGGCCGTTAGCCGGGTGCTCGAAAGCGGCTGGTATATTCTGGGCGAGGAAGGCCGGGCCTTCGAGGCAGAATTTGCGGCGTGGCTGGGGGTCAAACATGCTGTCGGCTGCGGCAATGGGACGGACGCCCTAGCTTTCGCCTTACGTGGCCTTGGCATCGGCCCAGGCAAGCGGGTCGCAACGGTGTCGCACACTGCCGTGGGGACCGTCGCGGCCATCGAAATGGCCGGCGCTGAACCAGTGTTGATCGACATCGACCCGCTTTATTACACAATGGCCCCGGCCGACCTCGAAGCGGCACTCGTGGCTGGACCGATTCACGCGGTGGTCGTGGTCCATCTTTATGGCCAGCCAGCGGATCTCGATGCCATCGCCAATCTTTGCAAGCGCCACGAAATTCCCTTGATCGAGGATTGCGCCCAGGCCCATGGCGCCCGGCTGAATGGCCGCATGACTGGCGCCATCGGCCAAGCGGCGGCCTTCAGCTTCTATCCTACGAAGAATCTGGGTGCTTTCGGCGATGGCGGGCTTGTCGTGACCAGTAACGCTGCGCTCGCAGAGCGTATGACGGCCCTTCGGCAATATGGCTGGCGTAGCCACTACATCTCAGAAGAGCCCGGCGTGAATAGTCGCCTCGACGAAATTCAAGCCGCCTTCTTGCGCGCCAAACTGCCGCGCCTAAACGCACAGAATGCCCGGCGCCGCACCATTGCCGCTGAATATGGCGCAGCGCTGGGCCACACCCCAATTCGCCCCCCCGCGATCCGACCCGGCGCCGAGCACGTGTTCCACCTCTATGTGGTCCAATGCCCGGGCCGGGAGACTGTGCAGAAGCAACTCCGCCAGGCCGGCATTGGCACTGCCGTACACTATCCGGAGCCGGTGCATCTCCAGCCCGCTTATCGCGGCCGGGTCGCGCTCGGCCCCGCGGCATGCCGGGTCACGGAGGCCATTACTGGCTCAGTGCTCAGCTTGCCGATTTTCCCGGAATTGACCGAAGACCAGCAGGAGCGCGTGGTGCAGGCCATTTCCAAGGCCCTGGGACGCACTCCGCAACGGAGGCTGCAAAGCGTGCTGCCGCGACCGAAGTTCCTGTCGGCGGGCGTCCGCGCCACACGCTGG
>JAFAHH010000718.1 GCA_019237355.1 Acetobacteraceae bacterium
CAAGGAGGGGAGTGGCCCGTCCGCGGCACGATTTACGGGGTCGATGCGGCTACGGGAAAAAAGAAATGGGAGTTCAACACCGTCGGCGGCACCGATGAGGCCATGAAAACCTGGGGCCATGATTCCTGGCGCACAGGTGGCGGCGGGGGCTGGATGATCGGCACCTACGATCCGGAAACGAATGCGATCTGGTGGGGAACTTCGAACCCGAATCCGCTCTACGACTGGTCAGGCGATGACTTTATGAACACCGGGGCCCGGCCAGGTGACAATCTGTTCACCACCTCAGTCATCGGATTAGACGTCGACACCGGCAAACTTAAATTTCATCACCAGGAATTACCGCACGATACTTGGGATTTCGATAGCGCCGTCGGCGAGTTCGTGATGCTCGATCGCGACGGGCAGAAACTAGTTGTGCATCCAAACAAAAGCGGCTTCATTTTCGTCTATGACCGTAACGCGAACGTGAAAAACGTTTGGCGGATAGCTGAAAACATCAACTTCGTGAAAGACATCGACCCAAAAACGGGCGAGCTGATCGGCCGCCGCAATTTCGGAGCGGGTAAGCTTAGTGGGCCACCGCTGTGCCCCTCCATCTCGGGGGGCGTGAGCTGGAATAGCGGCTCTTACAACCCGAAGACCGGGCTTTACTACAAAATCGGCCAGGAATGGTGCATGGACCTGACGGTGGTGAAGACCACGCCGGTAACCCAACCTCAGGCGCAGCTCAACATCGGCGGCAATTTCGGTACGGTGCCGCCGCCTGGTGGCAAGATCTATGGCCATCTCGACGCGCGCGACCCGGTCACAGGAGCCAAGAAATGGGAGGTGCGTTATCCCGAGCCGCCGCTTGCCAGCGTGCTCTCAACCGGCGGCAATCTCGTGTTCCTCCCCGACGCGCGCGGCATTCTGCATGCCTACGACGCCGGAAACGGGACCGAGCTGTGGAGCCACAATAATGGCACCGGCCACCAGGGTGGGATCATGAGCTACTCGGCGAAAGGCAAGCAGTACGTCGCCGTAACTGCAGGATTCGGCGGCATGGTGACCGACGATTATGCTCCGACCTTCGGCGGGCCCTTTAAGAGCATGTCGCGCGATGACGGCGCGCTAATTGTCTACGCATTGCCGTAAGGGAAAACAGCCCTAAGGGAGCAGGCGTGTGCTCCCGAGGGGCTAAGCAGCGGGCGTAGGTAGCGATGGAAAGTAAATTATCAGCCTTCATCGTGGTGTTGTTGGTAGGCGCCAGCGTCATGGCGCGGCCGGCCGTTGCTCAATCGCAAGCTGGCAACGAATCTCAGCCGAGCGGCCAGGCTCAGACTAGCAGCCAACAAAGCCACATCAACGTTGACGAGCTGTTCGCTGGAAACTGCGGATGGTGTCACGCCGATGGCGGGCGCAAGCCTGGGAAAGGTCCTCAGCTCATGAACACCCAGCGGAGCGATGATTTTATCCGAAACAGGATCAAAAATGGCAAAGAAGGCGCCATGCCGGCGTTTGGCAACCAGCTGAGCAACGCCGATATCGATGCCATTATCAAGTATATCCATTCGCTCAAGCCGGAAGGAGGTTAATGCGACTGTGAAGACCCGGGTGCTTGCTGCTTCATTGGCTTTGATCGCTGGGGCCGCGCTTCCCGCCTCTGCACGTTCGCTGGAAGCGATTCGCTCGCGCGGTGTGCTCGGGCTCTGCGCCCATCCGAACTCGCTGCCGTTCGCGAGTAAGAAGGGTGATCCGCCCGGGTTTCAGATCGAGCTTGGGCGCGAGATCGCCCGGCGCCTCGGTGTGACGCTTGAGCCGGATTGGGTGGTGACGATTTATCAGGTCCGGAGCGCTGAGTGCGATATCGTGCTGGACACGATCGCGGACCGGGAGGCGCAAGGCGAGACGCACCTTCGGATTTCCAAGCCTTATTACCATAGCGGCGTGGTGTTGGTCGTGCCGCAAGATAGCGAGCTGACCTCCTTTGCCAGCCTGGACGGCCGCACAAAGGTAGGGGTGCAGATGGGGTCGATGGCGGCGATGGTGCTTGATCAGCGCCATGTCCCAATCTCGGTATTCGGCTTCGAGGACGATAGCATGGATGCGGTCGCGAATCATGAGATCGCGGCCGCGGCTGTTTCTCCGCTTGCAGCCGGTTACTATAACCTTATCCACCCGAACGCGACATTGCGGATTTTGGGCTTTG
>JAFAHH010000930.1 GCA_019237355.1 Acetobacteraceae bacterium
GCCCCCACAAGAAGACAACGATCCGCGTGCTGCAGCCGCCTGGGGCGCGTAGTTTCCTTGGGGCTGCGCGAAATACGGCCCAGGGGGAGCCCAGCTCCCCGGCCGGCGTGCATTGATTTCCGCCCTATAGGCCAGAAAACCCTGGTCTCGCCGTAGCCGCCAAAACCGGACCTGGCGGCGCAACCCCCGCTCGTTGCCCGGATCGCAGTCCGGGCGGCTGGGCAAATTCTTCACAAAGGAAATGATTGATGACCACTCCCGATTACTGGAGGTGGCTGCTTGAGCTCGCCCAGTTCCTAAGCGCGGTGGCTACTGTGCTCGAGACGCCTCGCCGGTGGCTCGCCTAGAATACGGTATGACCGAGGACGCCCTTGCCCGCGCTGAGCGCCATGTCCGGGAGGCCGAGCGGCACGTGGCCCGTCTCGCCGAGATTGTCGATGAGATGGACAGGGACCATCACCCTCATGCGGCGGCCATGGCGAGAACATTACTGGCGACGCTCCAGGAGAGCCTGCAACTGATGCGCGAGCATCTGCGCCTAGAGCGCCAGACGCGCGGATTGGAACCGTGAGCCTGGCCGCCCGAAAGTCGCGTAATCGCCGCAAGCACAGATCCGGCCACCTCGTCTATCCCGGCCGGCGCGGTGGCGTTTGGGAGGGCATGCCCGAAGACACTTTTAGTCGTGGCAAGCGCCACGTCCGGGAAGGCGAGCGTCGCGTGGCCCATCTCGCCGGGATCATCGCGCGTCTGAACCAGGGTCGGCCCCCGAACCATCGTGTGACGGCTATGGTGGAAAAGGCGCTGGTGACGGTTCAGCACAGCCTGGAACTGGCGCGCAATCAGGAGCGCCAGGCCAATACCGGCAAGCATTGATCCTGGGCTTCCAAGTCGAGGCGGCTCGCCATGACTGCAAAACCGGGCCGCCAGACCGCCGCCATGCCGGCATCGATTACTTGAAACCCGCCCAAGCTCGAACGGCGGTTCTGCGCCCCCGTTTTCCCCATAGGCCGAGAGTTCGCTCGTGCCATTCCTTAGACGCAGCCTTGATGCGGCGCCGCACACCGGCAGCGGCGCCGCTTTTGTCACCGGGGGCTGCCCGTCGCCAGGAGTGTTGCCCCGGCTCGATGTCATCTGACAGCCATGCCCCCCGAAACAGTATGGAACGTCTAGACGCAAACGGGAGCGTTTCCTTATAGCCCGCCATATCTGCAAAGGCGTTCTGCAATGAGAACCATCGCCGTGGCTATGCAGAAGGGTGGCTCGGGCAAAACCACCACGGCTGTCAACCTGGCCGCGGCCCTAGCGGAAAGGGGGCGGCGGGTGCTGGTGGTGGACGTGGACCCGCAGGCCAATGCGACAAGTTGGTTTGGTGTTCGTGATGTAGGCAAGGGAATATTCGATTGCCTTTGTGAAAACGGGAGTATTTCTGACGCGCTGGTGCGGACCGCAACGGCTGGCGTGGATTTGGTCCCGGCCTCTGCTTGGCTGGTCGGCGCGGAAAAGGCGCTTGCTCATGAAGTGGGGGCTGAAACGATCCTGCGGCGCCGCCTGAAGCCCGCAGCTGATGGGTATGACCTGGCGCTGGTGGACACGCCCCCCACGCTGGGCGTTCTCACGGTCGGGGCATTGGCGGCCGCAGATCAGGTTCTCGTGCCTGTAGAGGCGCACGTGTTGGCGCTGAACGGCCTGGCGCAGTTGCTCCGCACCGTCGAGGCCGTGCGGGATCGGTTGAACGAAAGCCTAGGGCTGTTGGGCATGGTCGCCTGCCGGGTGGACGCGCGCACCCGGCATGGGATCGAGGTGGTCGAGGAGCTGCGCAAGCGGTTTCCGGAACAGACTTTCCGCACTGTCATCCGAGAGAACATACGCCTGGCCGAGGCGCCATCCTTTGGCCAGCCAGTGACGGCCTATGACGGCAAGAGCGCCGGGGCGGAAGATTATCGCGCGCTCGCAGCCGAGGTGCTGAGCCGATGGGGCGTGGGTGGGCAATAAGTATGTCGCGCAAGAGCACGATCGGGGCAAACCCGCTGGACGCAGTGGTGCCACCCGCTCGCCCAGCGCCGGCCCAGAGTCAGCCAGCGAAAGCCGCGGCCAAGGAGCGGGTGACGTTCAAGCTGGATGCCGAACTAATCGAGCACATCCGCGATGCCGTCTATTGGACGCCAGGCGCCACGATGGCGGCCCTGATCGAGCGGGCCATGATCGATCAACTTGCCAAGCTGGAACGGGAGCGCGGCAGCAAATTCCCGCGGCGCTCTGGCGCGGTTCGCACCGGTAGGCCGATCAAAGAGCCGCGGTAAGCGCGCCAGAAAGGCTCCCGTTTACAGCCAAGCTGGTTTTTGCAGCTAAGCTGGTTAGTCGGCCGAAATAGCCCTTTCCGCTTCCGCACGATCCTTAGACTTTGCCCTGGCTGCGGCGCGGCGGCGCCTGATACGCCCGGGGCAGGAGAGGAGAGGCCAGCAATGGGCAAGGGTGGGGCGCCCGCGCTTAGGGGAGGGGAGCGAGGCATTACACACCGGCCGCAAGGCCCGCGCTCTCTGGGCGATTTGGTCGACCGGATCGCACCGAAGTCACTCACTGCGGTGCAGCGGCGGCTGATCCAGGCTTCGTCGCTAGCTGAAGCGCAGGACCTACTCTTTCAGCATACGATCTTTTGCCAGATTTGCCTGCCCTATCGAGATCCCGGCGATAACGTGCGCGAGTGGGAGTGCAAGCAGGGGGCGGCCTCTCTGTTGATCGAGGCGGGACGGGCCAAGCATCCCCGCGCAGACGAGTGGATCAAGCTCGGGCTGCCCTGGGGCGCAAAGCCGCGGCTGATTTTGTCCCACCTGAATGCCGAGGCGCTGCGGCAGGGCTCGCCGCTGATCGAGATTGAAGGGAGCCTGCGAGGCTTCGTTCGCCGCCTGAAGCTGGATACCGGCGGGCGCAACTTCCGCATCATCAAGGACCAACTCTCCCGACTGTCCGCAGCCTCGATCTGGCTCGGCTTGTCGCGCGACGGTCACGCGGTCACGATCAGATCGCACATCGTTGGCGCGTTCGAGCTCTGGTTTCCCAAGGACGACCGGCAGCGGGTCCTGTGGCCCTCTACGGTCCGGCTGTCGCAGGAATATTTCGATAGCCTCCAGAAATATGCTGTGCCGCTCGAGGAGGCTGCCATTAGCGCTCTGGCGCACTCGGCTATGGCTCTCGACATCTACGCCTGGCTGGCACAGCGGCTACACCGCATTTCAGCGAAGGAGCCGCAATTCATCCCCTGGGCCGCACTGCAGCAGCAGTTCGGCATGCACTACAACCGGGTCCGGAAATTCCGGGAGGTATTCCTCCATACGCTGCGAGAGGTAAAGGCTGTCTACCCCGCAGCGCGGATCGGGGAGGATCTCGGTCGCGACGGTCAGCCTACGGGGCTGACCCTCTACAACAGCCCGTCTCCGGTTCCGAAGCGAAGCGTCGTCAGGCCCCGGGACTGAGGCGGTGGGCAAGAAAGTTGTCCACGGTCACTTTGGGGCGCTGGGTGCGGTCACTTTGGGGCGGCGACTCGGCAAAATGTGCGGTCACTTTGGGGCGCAAACCGCTAATAGAACCGCTAGTCTTCCGGTAGCTGGCGGCCCTGTTCGTGGAAAACGGGGAACCCAAGCATCAACCAGAGCAAAGCGGAGCGCCCTGCGGGCGCAACCACATGGCGCCGCCCTGGCGGGCGCAAGAAAGCAAGCAAGCAAGGGGCTGACAACAAGGCGCGGCCCCCCGATCCGGCGCTCCATCACGCGGCACCTCATGGGGTGCAACAGAAGGAAGACGCATTGAACAGATACGGTGCGGTCCCGGCAGCCCGTCCCAAACATGCCGGTTTCCGGGCCACCAGAGCCGCTGGGCGGCTTGTAGGGTTCAGAGGGTAGAAAGGACAGCCAAGCTGGAAAGGCCGCCCAGCAGGGCTCAGGACGGAGCAGAAAGGTCCTCTCGCGAGGCTGGCTCAGGCCCAGCGCCTGAGACCACGGACATTCCCGCAGCTTTGACCGGGGTTATTACTTCGGCGCCGTAGTCCCTGGGTTTTGAAATTGCTCTCCTCCAGTCGGATTGCTTGGTGGGGCGGAGCTGTGGCCAGCGGGAGGTGATCCGCCCGTGCCCTGCCTAGCGGGGGTGCCG
>JAFAHH010000934.1 GCA_019237355.1 Acetobacteraceae bacterium
CTATGCGCGGGTATCGACGGACGGCCAGAGCGTGGAAGCCCAGGTTCGGCAACTGACCAAAGCCGGATGCAGAAAGGTGTTCCGCGAAGTGGCGAGCGGAGCCAAGACCGACCGGGCGCAACTCCGCCGATTGATCAAGACGCTAGAGGCCGGCGACGTGCTGATGGTGACGCGGCTCGACCGGTTGGCGCGATCAACCCGCGACCTGTTGAATACGCTTGCGGCGATCACCGAACGCAAGGCCGGCTTCCGCTCGCTTGCCGACACATGGGCCGATACGACCACGGCGCATGGCCGTCTCATGCTGACCGTTCTAGGCGGGCTTGCAGAATTTGAGCGCGATCTAATTCGCACCCGCACGGCAGAAGGCCGCGAGCGGGCAAAAGCCCGCGGCGTGAGGCTTGGGCGCAAGCCGAAATTGACACCGCACCAACAGCGGGAGGCGATCAAGCGGCGGGATGCTGGCGAAACGCTGGCCGACATTGCCCGCAGCTACAATGTGAGCCACAGCACCATTTCTAGGCTGGCGGTGTAACAGACTTACCGCGAAACGGCGGTTCCGTGCGTTCGCATAATGACTATGCGCATTTCCCGGAGCCGGATAGTCAAAAAACGCCCTGGAACAACCGGGGAATCCTCAACCTACGCCTAATCGGGCGCCCACATTCTGGAGCGAGCTCTCCCTATCACACCTTCATGGTCGAGGCCGCGTAGATGTCGTCGATGGCCAGCGCCAACGCCGCGTTGAATTCCGAGTCGCTCATGGAAGACCGCAGGTCCTCAAGCAGTGCGCGTGAGAAACTGGCGATCATGCCATGGTTCCGGGCCAGACGCTGGCACGCGTCAGCACGGCTGTAGCCGCCCGACAAAGCGACGACTCGTAGCACCCGATCATGGGCGATCAGGTCCTTGTAGAGGTCAGGAACCTCCGGGATCGTCAGCTTCAACATCACCTGCTGGTCGGACGGGAGCGCATCCAGATGTCGAGCCAGCGCATCCCTCAGGAGAGCTTCCGCCTTCGACTTGTCTGGACTCCTGATAAGCACTTCCGACTCAAGAATGGGAACGAGGCCGTGCCTCGCAATCTGTGCGCCAATCTCGAATTGCTGCTTGGCGATCGCGGCGATACCAGTCTCCGATGGCAGGTTGATCGTCGAGCGCATTTTGGTGCCGAAGATACCGAGCTTGACCGCACGGTCGAGCAGCGCGTCGAGTTCCGAGATCGGCCTCATCAGGCTCACGCCGTCGGTTTCCGCCTCCAGCCCCTTATCGACCTTCAGAAACGGCACGCATCCACGGTCCTCCCAAAGGTAGGAAGGGACCGGCTTGCCCTGCACCTCGCCATCCATCGTGCGCTCGAACAGGATCGCCCCGATCACCTTCTCACCGGTGAAGGCTGGCGCTGTCATCACCCTGACCCGCATCTTGTGGATGAGGGCGAACATTTCGGCCTCGCTGCTATAGGCGGTCTCCGGGATGCCGTATAGACGTAGTGCTCCAGGCGTGGACCCGCCGCTTTGATCGAGCGCGGCGAGGAAGCCACCCTTGGTGATGTGCGCCCTCATGTTCTGGAAGTTCATGGACATACTCCTCGCTATGCGGGATTTGGACCTCTAGACTGGGCGGCGGCGGGCGATCTTGGCAGCCGATTGGCCTCGGTCGCGTCGAAGTCCATTCTCAAGGGCTCGAGCATTCACGCCACAGGTCGGTCGTGAACGCCATGGTCCATATTCTCTCCTGCCTCGTCGCCTATGCCTTCCGGCCCGGCAAACCTTCCATCTCGCTGACACGCCCAAACATCGAGGCTTATCCATAGCTGGGGTTATTATTGCGTCATCCGCGTCACCGTCGGTGAATATCGCCGGGCTGTCAGGTCCGCCCTGCTTGCGCCATCGACGCGGGCGTCGGTTTGCGCGTTCAGCGTGCCGCCGCCGAATACGCCGGCGCCGACGAAGTTCCAGAACGCAGCGCCGACGACGTAAAGGTAGGCGAGCGAATACTGAAACTCGCCGTGGCCAATCCGCCTCTTGGGGCTGCTGTAGCTGTCGGCCTAGACCAGCAGATGAGCCGAAACGCCGGCCAATAACTTTCTTCTGGCTACTAACTTACACAGCGCCGCCTATGGCAACATGGGCGGCGTTTCGCTCTTCCAATATGCGACCGCTGAGGATCCCGAATTCAGGCGGGGCTTGGGTATCGGTTCTCCGGGCGGCGGGCCAGGTCCGGCACCACCCGGCCGTGCCCAGCTTCACCGAATAGAAACGTCCAAGTGTTACCCCGGCCCCCGATCACGACCGAAGGGCGGAGTCGGCCGACATTGCGCATCGCCGCGCAGCGCTGGATCACCTATCGGGCGCGATACGCGCTGGGTGATCTGTTCTTAGGGAGATACGAGCGGTTGATCGCAAAAGAGCAAGGGCTCTGACGGCGGCCCAGGCTCACGGCTCTCATCGAGCTCACCAGGGAGGAGCTGGAGGAGCTGCTGGCGTTCGCCAAGCAGGCGGCGCAGCCGCTCCAGGTGCAGCACTGAGCCGTTACGGCCCTTCAATTGCCAGTTATGGAGGGCAGCGCCCAGACAAGATAGCCGGCGCTCGCGATAGGGGCCGCAATCGCGACCGACACAAGGAAGTGCCTAAAGAAAGCAGAGAGGGTGTGCTTCAACATAGTTCCCCCGATTTGTTTCAAGCGGTGCAAGTTGCTGCCGCCCCGGCGGGATAACCCTATGCGGCGGCGGACCCGGCGCTGTGACCCCGGTCACTTAGAAGGACGATTT
>JAFAHH010000950.1 GCA_019237355.1 Acetobacteraceae bacterium
GTGACCCGGTATCTGGCTTTCGGGATCTTATGACGGCGGCTTCATTGTACTTGTAGGGCATCGGGCGTCCCGCTGAGGCGGCGCCGATGCTACAATTGACTGGCCCGCTGCGACCTCTCAGCGGGCCAAATTTTTACCCAGCATTGATCCGGCTCGAATTTCACCTGACAACCTGCTCGCTGGAGCATGGTGCCCCGGGGAAGCGGCCAAGCTGGAAAGGCGGAGGCGGAGAAAGAACCTTTTGGCCCGACTCGGGCGCGAGCCGCGTTCTGACCCAGCCTGCGGTTCAGGAGCGTTCGCCCCAGGTTCATCCTCAAATTCCCAAACTGGCCCGCTTTGGCGGGCCTTTTGCCCGGCAGATCGGAATTGCGGCCGCGGCTGATTGAAACCGCCCTGGCTGGCTGCGATCCGTCCGGGGATGAGGTCGAAATTGCCGTCAGTCGTCAGCAGCGCTATCAACCAATTTTGCTGGCCAGTTCATCCCGCTAGTCAATCGAAGCCGCTGGCATTAACGCCTGCCCTGTGTCCGTATCCATTACCTCCGGCTCGCAGTCCGGATCACGTCGCAAGATCGTGCGCACCTGATCTAACGCGTCCTCTGGACGGTCGAATGTGCCTAGACTTCGGCCATTACTGCACACTTCGTAGCTCATAAGTTTCCTCCATTGTGATGCTTCGCGCTCAAAGGGGATCGCTGCTGACGCCAGCTTAGACTGAACCAGCAGAACGGATTGCCAAGCAGATCAGCAAGTCAACATTTGTTTATCGCAAGCAACTAAATCCTTAGCCCGGGCCAACCAAAAACGTTGGATTTGTCTCTTCATAAAAATATGTCCGGGGTGACCAAGCCACCCGCGCACCACCCTGGCTGTCCACCACAACATCACTGCCTGGTGCGCGCGCTGCGGCCATGCCGCGGATCTCGACCCTAACCCGGGCTGATCGCCGCTGGGCATCGCGTTAGCGTTTGCTCGAGCTTCACTGCGCTGCGCCAGGTGCCGGTATTTTCGGGGTATCGGCTGCCGGTTGCATGGCCGGGGCGGTACAGCCTGATCCACAGACTTATCCGGAGATTTTCCCACCTTAGCGTGGATAGTTGACGGGCCGGGTTGCACACTTGTCGATTTCTACACTCTGGTCCATGATTGCCGCCTGGCTCCGCTGGCGCGGTGACTTGGCGCCCAGCGCCAGCCGTCCAGGGCCGCGGGGGGTTTTACCGCACGTCCCCCGCGTGTCCCTTGTCGGGGGCGTCTTCAGCCGCCGGCAGCGGACCTTGAACGGACCAAGCAATCGCGGCCGGGTGGGCCCCGGTGCAAACATGGCCTTTCAGGGCGGGTTCTCCGGGTTGGGAGTGCAACAATACGCGGCCAAGCCGGGAAGGCCGCCCAGCGGGCTCAGGATCGCCAAAAAGGGGCCTATGCCGGGGCCATCGTCATTCTGATAGCGCCTGCAGTTCCGGGGCGGACCCGCTGCAGGCGTTTATCCCCAATTCCCAAAACAGCGCCCGCCTTCGCGGGCCTTTTGCCAGGGAGATACGCTTTGGTGCACGATCAGGCGAACAACATCTCTGGGGTTTCTTGCGTGAGGCGATACAGAGAGGCGTAATGGCGTGGGACGGAGTAAAGGAAAAATGATCCAGCCGCAGATTACATCCTATGATTGCTTGGTTGAAGACACGCAAGGAGCGATCACAAAGCGGAGCGGTGGACGATGCTGACGAGATTGCCCGCCGTGGGAGGTGCGGCGGGCCACCCGCATCCACGTGGCACGACGCGGTCGCTACGGATTTGAGCAAAATGCCGCGCCGGCATCTGAAGCCGTTGCCGACACATCGCGGTCACGCCCTTGCGTTGTGTCGCGTGGTCAGACGTCGCAGCGAGTCGTGTAGCTACCGCCCAGCACCGAGTAAGCAGCCGAAGCTCGGCTCATCTCAATAGCGCTGTTCAATGAAACCTCAGCGCAAGGTGGCCCGCCGAGTCCGGCAAAGGCCCCTTTCTGGCGATCCTAACCCGCATTTCTCAGTGCGCCCCAACGGCGCGGTTCACCAGTGGAAGGAGGATCCACCCAGGAAGTTGTCGGTAGGACCTGGTAGCTGACGAGCGACCAAGCCGGGCAACCGGCCGGGTCGAAGCCTCGTGACAAACGCCGCCTTGGGCGGCCGAGCAATCCGACAGGCCGTAACGCGAGTGAGCCTGAGCAGGCCTCGAAAGGGCATTGTCACCTTAACCGCTGCGGGACATACTTCGACCAAGCACGATCTGTACCCGGACCGATCAGGCCGCCATCCGCGCACACGTCGGTTCTGTCAGCGTTCGCGCCAGCGGGTCTGGCCGGCATGAACGTGCCCGGGTATAGGCCGCCACGCATGGGCGGGGCGGACGGGAATGCGGTGTA
>JAFAHH010000958.1 GCA_019237355.1 Acetobacteraceae bacterium
GATCTCGACGACGCGCCCCTGCCAGGGCAGATCCACCAAGCTCCGGAAGTAGCGACTATGCACTTGCCGGGACACCTGTTTGCACACCGGGCATGCAGCGGTTTCCGATCGCGGCTGAGTTAGGAGCATGATCCTATCGGCGCCGGGCACAACCTGGCGCACGATGAGCTCGTTCGGAACAGCGCCAGTATGGATGCTGCCAAGGATTGCTGAACCGTGGAGGAGGCATCGAATCGCCACCTCTGACCGATTTGCGCGATTCGTACAATTCAAACTACTGCACCAAAAGTGCGGAAGAACCAGTATTCAGCCGGAACTCACATATGGCGCTGCAGCAACAGCCCATGCGCCTTCATCACGCGATAGACTCGCTTCACGTTCACCGACGGGACGTCGGCTTGGGCCCGGCGGCGGCGAATCAGCGCATGCACCCGGACGATAGCCGAAGGTGGGCATCGCCGCGATGAGCTCCTTGATTTCGGCCAGCAGCTCTGAATCGGGCTGCGGCTTGCGGCCCCGGCGCTCCGCCCTTGGCGCGGCATCCGCTTGCTTAGCCAGGTTGGAGCGCGCCACGCCAAGCGCATCCGCCACTGTCTTCACCGGGCGCCGTTCTGATCGGATGATGGCGAGCGCAACTGCCGTCTTTTTGGCTGCACAATGTCCAGCGCCTCGCGCAGGATCTCGTTCTCCAGGGTCTTCTTGCCGAGCAGCCGCTGCAGCTCGCGCACTTGCTGCTGCAGGGCGCGGTAGTTGGAAGCCGCAACCAGTTCCTCGCCGGCGCCCACTGCGGTCAATGCGCCTGCAGCATAGAGGCGGCGCCAGTTGAACAGCTGGTTGGGCGCAATGCCATGACGGCGCGCCACCAGGGAAACCGAAATCCCCGGTGCGTACGTCTCCTGCACAATCCGCGCTTTCTCTTCGGCCTGCCAAGGACGCCGCCGCTGCGCCGACGTAATCACCTCAACGCAATCGATATTCCCAGTCAAGCTAATCCCTGAGAGCCAAGCCGCCGACTGTACCGCACGCGAAGTTCATTGCGTTATTGGTCGACGGCGGCCACGTGAAATCGATCCGAAGCTACCATGTGCGCTCATCGAATCACATGCCGGATTTCAGCCGTCCTGCTGTGAGGCGGCGCTAGGGCGATGCCCACTAAGATGGCTAATCAGTTGATCTCCGAATTTGCTGGGCATCGGATTCATGATGACGGCATTTGACCACTAGCGGTTAATGAGATCTTAACGACGCGATCACGGCCCCGAGAAGCTCGACTGGATCGTCTCCGACACCAAAATTAATCACTTGCCAATTATCGCGGGTCACGACTATGTGAACGCACGCGTAGGTTGCACGGTGGATCGCATGAGAGCACTATTAGTCGAGTTCGGCGCCTCTAGCTTCGTTCATGTCGCAGCCGCCCTCCAAAAGGTCGGCATCCGCTTCGAGCGGGCCGAAGCCGCCGAGGATACTCCTAGTCTGGCCCGGCACTTCGAGTTCGACATCATCATTATCATTATGAGCGTCGCCGAGGACATTGGCCTAATCAGGCGCATACGCGCGGCAAGGATCGACACACCAATCCTAGCCATATCCGACCGTTGCGATGAAAGTGTCACGGCGCAAGCGCTCGATACTGGCGCCGATGACTTCGTATGCAAGCCAGCGTCAGCAACTGCGCTGATTGCCCGTTGCAAAGCAATTGTCCGGCGATCGCGGGGCCTAAGCAAATCGGCCCTCGAAGTGGGGCCGCTTAGCATCAACATGGATACGCATGAAGTAACCGTCCGCGGAGCGCCCATCCATCTTCCAAACAAGGAGTATCACCTTCTGAAACTGCTCGCGATCCGGAAGGGTATACCAGTCACCAAAGAGAGGATTCTCGACTACATATATGGCGGTATGGACGAGCCAGAAGCCAAGATCATTGATGTGTTTATACATCGGCTTCGGAAAAGGCTTCATGAGGCCGGCGCGGTGGGCCTGATTACCACCGTCTGGGGGCGCGGCTACATGCTTCGCGAAAACAGCGCGCCTGCAGCACTGGAGGTTATTGGAACGAACGAGGTAACGCAGCTGATTGGATCCGGGTACCCGGCGATTCAGTCAGAGCCGGGACGTGCTGCCAGCTATGGCTAATTTCCGCGAATTGCTCTTTTTGGGCGATCCACCTTACTTTCGATTCCTGGAATCCCTTTATAGACGGCCACCTCGGAGCAACGGTCTTCCTCCGGGTCAAAACTGAGGCTCTGACTCGTGTGACTTTAGGCGGCTTCTTCGTGGCGCTCTGGACCAGAGGCGGAGTGGTGCTTACGCCGGAGCTCAGGCACCAGCCGTGGACGCGATCTCTTGGCTGCAGCTGGCCATCGCCGCTGGGCTGGTCCGGCGGGCATTGTCACCTTAACCGCTGCGGGACATACTTGGGCCAAGCACGATCTGTACCCGGACCGATCAGGCCGCCATCCGCGCACACGTCGGTTCTGTCAGCGTTCGCGCCAGCGGGTCTGGCCGGCATGAACGTGCCCGGGTATAGGCCGCCACGCATGGGCGGGGCGGACGGGAATGCGGTGTA
>JAFAHH010000103.1 GCA_019237355.1 Acetobacteraceae bacterium
TGCCGACGCTGCGGCGAGGCGATGTCGTGATCATGGACAATCTACGGAGCCATAAGAGCAAGGCGGTTCGCGCGGCGATCCGCGCCGCCGGCGCCAAGCTGCTGTTCCTGCCGCCATACAGTCCCGATCTCAATCCGATCGAGCAGGTGTTCGCCAAACTGAAGGCTCTGCTGCGCAAGGCCTGCGAGAGCACGGTGGAGGCGACCTGGAAGGAGATTGGTGAGTTGCTCGACGCGTTCAGTGCCTAGGAATGCGCCAACTATTTGGTGAACTCCGGCTATGCCGCTGTTTCAAGCTAGACCGAAAATGCTCTAGCCTATCAACCTTGAGAGCGCGATTCGGGCTTTCGGACGACCGCTTCAAGCCATCGCGCTTCCAGTCCAGAGCAGCTCGCGATCACGCTTGCCGCTGCCCCGCGCTACCTGGAATGTAACGGCATGGTGGAACGCCTGCTAACCCGGGGCAGCCCTCCCCGAAGGCTTGGCGAAATCGAGGCATCAACGGTTAATAGCTCCACCAGCACCGGACTCTGCGGACGCGCCGCGATCACGGAATCACGCCGCCGCTGGTTCCGTGCGTGGCAGCGTTGCTGTGATCACAGCCGCGACGACGAGCAGCATCACGAGGGTCAGGATCCCGGCGTCGGTGCTGCCGAACAGATCTTTCAGCCATCCCATCAGGAAAGGCCCGAGAAACCCCCCGAGATTCCCCAGCGCGTTGATCGCGCCACGCGCTGGGCCGGCTACAGATGCCGTGAACAGCAATGGAGGAATGGTCCAGAACACCGGAGCCGCGCCCTGCAGGAATCCCCCGGCGGATATCAGACAGACGAACGACAGCCAGATGATGTCCTTGAACACAACAGACAGAAGCAGGCTGGCGGCAAGTCCCAGCAGCGGCAGGATGACCCACATCCTACGCTTGCCCGAATGGTCAGAGACGCGCCCAATCGTGTACATGCCGATCATCGTTGCAATGTACGGAAGCACGGAGAGAAATCCGACGCTCGCAATGTTGCTCTTCGTAAGATTGGTGATCACCGTCGGAAGCCAAATGACGAAGGCATAGATCGCGGTCTGGTAGAAGAAGTTCAGGATGATAAGCTTCCACATGTTCGCGTTTACCATGACCTCGCCGAATGAGGCGTTGGCGACCGCTGGTTGGGCGGCCAGGCGATCCTGCTCGGCGCGCAGGTGGCCGACGATGTAGTCGCGCTCGCGCGGAGAGATCCACTTGGCCTGCTCGGGATCCTCCTGCACCATGAGAATCCACGGCAGTATCAGGAAGAAGGATGCGATCCCCTCGAACAGGAACAGGTCGCGCCAGCCGAAGCCCTGGATGATCCCGCCGGCAATGGGGCCAGAGATGATGTTGGCAATCGGCACGAACATGATCACGAACGCCGTGGCCCGCCCACGCTCCTCGTCCGGGAACCACCTGCTTACCATCGTGAGCACAACCGGGAGCATCCCCCCTTCGGCCACGCCGAGCGCGAAGCGCAGCACGAGCAATTGGGTTTCGGACCTTACATAGGATGTCGCGATCGAGATGACGCCCCAGGCCACCATCGACCAGGTGAGGAACTTCTTGGCATTCCCGTGCGCCGCCAGATAGCCGCCCGGAACCTGTAGGAACAGGTAGCCGATGAAGAAGATGCCTGCCGCGAGCCCCGCGAACGAGGCGGACATCGCCAGGTCCCTCGACATGCCCCCCGGAATGGCGAAGCCGATGTTGGTGCGGTCCATGTAAGAGACGATGCACAGCACCATGATCGGGACGAGGACGTAGAACCATCGCCCCTTCGGAATCGGCGACACCTCGGCGGCAGCAGCGCCAAGCCCCGCACCCGTTGTTCCCGACATGAAACTTCCCTCCTTAGCCTCGTTCGTTCCGGGCCCGGTTATCCCACGCCGTGTGCTCCCAGCGGCCCGCCGTCCTGCGAAAGCGCCGCAAGACGGACCTTGACGACCACCTTCCGGATGGGCTGCGGGCCGTCCGCCTGACATGCCGGACGATGCACATCCCACGGGAAGAAGATCGCAAAGCTGCCCGGCACCATTTCGAGCATCGTCTCGTTCTCCATATCCCGGTAGAAGCGGATGTCCCGCTCGGCCAGGAGGTCTTCGGCAATCTCATTGTTCCCGCTGTCGTCGGCGACGCCAATGCGCTCGCGGCCGCGGCAGAGGAACTGCACATCGATATACTCGCGGTGGACCTCAGGCCGCAGCTCCGAAGGTGGCTTGGTCATGAGTTCGATGACCTGGACGTAGATGTCCCTGCCGCGAAGGTCATAGTTGCCGACATCAAGCTTCTCGAAATCGGTGTCCCGGAGGTGACGCACGGCCGTCTGCAGCGGCTCAGGAAGCGTAGAAAGGGTCTGTTCCGCGTGGCGAAGGTGACTGAACAACATCCTGGCGTGCTCCATTGCGCGGCCGGGGATTCCGGGGCGCGGGGAGAAGCGGTTAGACCACGCTGGTCAGGCCGCCGTCGACGTAGAGTATCTGCCCGTTTACAAAATCGGATGCTGGAGCGGCGAGAAAGACGACCGCCCCGCCAAGCTCCTCAACCTTTCCCCACCGACCGGCGGGCGTGCGCTTGCACAGCCACGCCGTGAATTCCTTGTTCTCGACGAGGGGACGTGTCAGCTCGGTCTCGAAGTATCCGGGGCCGAGCCCGTTCACCTGAAGCCCATGGCCCGCCCAGTCGGCGCACATGCCCTTGGTAAGCATTTTCACCGCGCCTTTGCTGGCAGTGTACGGGGCGATGGTTGGCCGGCCGAGTTCGCTTTGCACCGAGCAGATGTTGATGATCTTGCCATGCCCGCGCGGGATCATCGCGCGCGCCACCGCCTGCCCGACATAGAACACGCTGTCGAGGTTGATGCGCATCACCTCCGCCCAGGTCTCGGGCGGGAAGTCCTGCAACGGCATGCGCCGCTGGATGCCCGCGTTGTTGACGAGAATCTCGATCGGGCCAACCTCGCGCTCGATCCACGCGATGCCTTGCGTCACCGCACCTGGGTTAGTCACGTCGAAGGCACAACTGTCCACCTGCAGCCCGGCGCCTCGCAACTCACTGGCGGCCGTCTCGAGCTTGCTGCGGTCGCGTCCGTTCAGGATCACACGGGCGCCGGCCTGGCCGAGGGCTTTGGCCAGAGCAAACCCGATCCCCTGGCTGGAACCCGTGACGAGCGCAATGCGCCCGGTTAGGTCGAACTTCTGCATTGCACAAATTCGCTCTCAATCTGGCAATCGGCAGCGAAGCGGCAGTGGAACTAAATTTGCCGTTGGACGAACCGCCTCCCTTAATGGTAGATTAAACCGATTTCAGAGGATGTCGCAAACTAAATTTGCCGTTGGACGAACCGCCTCCCTTAATGGTAGATTAAACCGATTT
>JAFAHH010000407.1 GCA_019237355.1 Acetobacteraceae bacterium
CCGCCATTTCGGATCAGGCGAGGCTCGGGATTCGGCTTTCCAAGTCGAGTTCGTAGCGCCCATAGCCCCGGCCTTTGCATTGCATCTGTCCGGCTGGGCGGCTGCCTCTTCGCCCACCCGGACAAATCCCCTACCTTTTTTCGGTGATCGAGATCGTGCCCGCTCCTTGCGCGCCGAGCAAATCTTAGCACGCTCGGGGCTTGCCCCGATCCGCGTCCGGAAGGAGGGATTCGTGTTCAATCGGCTCGTGGGCGCTCTGGTGCGGCAGGCATATTGCCTTCGGTTTTCGTCATCGGGCCATCGCTGACCGAGGTCTTATGAGCGTCGAGCAGCCAGGTAGCAGCAAACTGGAGCAGCGATTGGAATGGCCCCCACTTCGACCGGACATGGGGCCCATTGAGAACGCGTGCGGGACGCCCCCGCAATCCATTGGCAGCTAAAAGGTTTATTGATGCTACATGACTGAAAACCAGGAAGGAACAGGACCCAACGATGACCAGCAATGACCCCCGCCCTCTAGAACCAATGTCAGAGAAGCCTGAGCTGGACACCACCAAGGTCGCTTACCAGCTCCCGCAGCCGGGAGGCATGATGCCGGACAGCTTCGTTGCCGGCGCCCCCAACCTCGTTGGTGATGAGCGGGACTGGGTTCCGCAATCTACGGACGTGTCTTTCAAGCCCCTCGTGCTAAGCGTGAGCCAGGGTTACTATATCAATATCCTGCGTGTCCGCTCCTCGGGCATTCTCTCCCGCCACCGCCACACCGGCCCCGTGCACGCGTTTACCCTGCGAGGCAAGTGGCGCTATCTAGAGCATGACTGGGTCGCGACGGCCGGCGATTACGCCTTCGAGCCGCCGGGCGAGACCCACACCCTGGTCGTGCCTGAGGACGTGCAGGAAATGGCCACGCTGTTCCACGTCACGGGCGGCTACACCTACGTCGATCCCTATGGCAAAGCGCTCGGCTATGAGGACGTGTTCACCAAACTTGAAAACGTACGCCGCCATTACGAGCGGATCGGCCTCGGCGCCAACTACGCAAATCGTTTCGTGCGCTAAGAATCCGAATTGGGCTCTGGGATCGGCTAGGCCTTCTCCCGTTCCTGCAGAAGCGCCGTTCGCGCTAGCGCAATCGCCTGGATGGCTTTGTCCTCGCCCTGGTTTGGTATCCCGGGCAGCCAGAGGGCGGGGCAAGACCGTGCTGTGCCGCTTGATCAGCGCTTGCTGGGGTGGCCAGATTCCCCTTAGTCCAAACCTCGATGAATTTTCGAAAGCGTGCGATGCAATCCTCGGTCTGCATGTGTTTCCACTCGTTCCTATAGCTGGCTGGCACCCTACAAATTGTTTCCTTCGACGCTGCACGCGCCATTCTTTGTTGACGTTACCCTTTGACGTTACCCTTGGAAGTGCCGTGTAGCCGGTAGGCTGCATGCGCGGGCATGATGAATTACGTAAAGCAAGCGCACGAGTTCGGCTTGGCATTGCCAAATTAACAGGCCCGGCGGCCGAAAGGGACATTAGGCCAGACTAAGGAGATCACTGCCGACCGAGGTTCCTGGATTATGGATCGGTCTGACCACAGCAGGGGGAAAGTCAGAGGATGCACACCGCAAGTCTGGGCCGGCGCCAGGCGCGCCGGCTGAAGGTCGCCGTGGCTGAAGAGATCAGCTTTCGCAACCAAACCGCAGATTGCGCGCGATCTGATCGCCTCCATCGTCGATGCCGGTTCCTTGCGCCTTCGTGCTCGGCTACGCGCTGTATGGTTCAGACCGGCGCTTGCGGCGCGTGCTAGAGGCTCGCGGGAGCCTTACGTCTTGGCGGTGCGCCGCAACGAGCCCTTGCGGATTGGGGTAGCTCGCTGGAATTGACGACCAGCCGCGATCTTGCCGATCAGTTGCGCACGCCCCGCCCGGGCCTATGCGCTGGCGGGCGACGCGTCTCCTTCTCCGAAGCCTCGCTGCGCGGGGACAGTTACTGCCTGCGAGAAGGCCCGTGCAGGACTTCTGCACAAGACCAGCGCGCCGGCTGCTGCCCGGCATCACTCGGCTCCGGACGCCGTCCTCTTGACTTGCCAATGCCGACTCTCGTGATTCAAAGGCCTTGTATTTCGTTCAAAAATACCTCAACCGAGTCGTGTGGCAGCTGCCGGCCGATAACTGCAGCATAGGCAGCGATATTGACCTGTGTAGCTTGGATCGGCGAAACCTGCCTCGGCGGGCTCTCCGGCGGAGCAGCCCACCGCTCAAGCACTTGCTGCTCAAGGCGTTCGGCTTCGAGTTCGGCTGCCTTGATGTTTGACCTGAAGCAGCCCGCTTCATCGAAGTTTGATGCAAAGTTTTCAGTTTTTAGCCGCCCGCGGACGGTGCGTAGCGGCTTCACGATCTGCTCCCGCCAGTCCTTGACCGCCGCGTCAACCGAGCCGATTTGCGCCTCTGTAATAAGGATACCTGATGCCGCCCGCCAAAGGAGGAACAGGATTAGGTTCACGTCAGCGCCCGCTTCGTCCTGGCAGCGCAGACAAGCCTTTTCTACGCCAGGCAGCTTATAGAACGTCAGGGAAAAGGTCCACAGCCCGGTTTCCATCGCACGCTTGCAGCGGCAACTGTCGGGGTCATCCGAGGCGGAGATTGCCCTTCGTCTCCGGGATGATCCACGCACCAATCAAGTAAATAATCGAGGTTACAGTGGTGAATATAGCAAGCGTGACAGGCAGATCCAGCGGATCCGCCGTTACCAAAGAGACGAAGGTGGGCATCATCCCGCCCAGAGCGAAACCGATGTTCCAGGACAGCCCTGTTCCGCTTGCGCGCAAGGCCGTGGGAAAACGCTCGTTAAGGAAGATCAGCACGGGCCCGTAGCTACCATTAGCAATAAACGAGAGCAGCAGTGCATACACCATCAGTGCCGTCGTCGTCGCGGCGCCTCCCATCAGCAGAAAAAGCACCGGAAACCCGACAATGCGGATCGCACCCATGATCAGAAACGCCATCCTACGGCCGATATGCTCGCTCAGCTCTCC
>JAFAHH010000428.1 GCA_019237355.1 Acetobacteraceae bacterium
CAGAAAATCACCCGCCTCGGCTTTAGCTGTACCCTGACCCCCCAGACCGCAGGGCCATGAGTTTCTGTCTACGTGGAACCGCTCTAGGTTTGTCTGCGAGCGGATGCACGCGATGTGAACCACCTTCGGCGGTTCCAGGTGATCGCGATCTGCTCTAGTTTCCAAATATCCAGGCGAGAATCCCCTTCTGCGCGTGCAAGCGATTCTCGGCCTCGTCGAAAACCAACGATTGTGGTCCATCGATCACTTCCGCTGTAACTTCCTCGCCACGATGCGCCGGCAGACAATGCATGAAAATAGCATCCGGCGCAGCCTTCGCCATCAGGCCCTGAGTTACCTGGAAAGGCGAAAGGAGATCGTGACGGCTCTCGTTGGGATCATCAGACATGCTAATCCAGGCATCCGTAACCACGCATCGCGCCCCGGCAACAGCGGCCTCCGGACTATCGGTCACCTCGATATTGGCGCCTTGCGACCGCGCCCAATCAAGCAATGACTCGGGCGGACGCAGCGCCTCCGGCGTCGCCAAATGCAGTAGAAAGCCGAAGCGGGCCGAGGCTTCGATCCAGCTACGGGCAACATTGTTGCCGTCCCCGCACCAGGCGACGATCTGGCCGGCAATCGGGCCGCGATGCTCCTCGAACGTCAGGATATCGGCCATGAGCTGGCAAGGATGGGAGGTGTCCGTCAGCCCGTTGATGACCGGCACCGTTGCATGCCGCGCGAACTCATGCAGCTTAGTAGCACGGTCGGTCCGTAGCATGATCGCATCGACATAGCGCGACAACACCCGGGCCGTATCGGCCGCGCTCTCTCCCCGGCCGATCTGCATCTCGCGGGCCGATAAGCATATCGCCTCTCCACCGAGCTGACGAATTGCCACCTCAAAGCTTACCCGGGTACGGGTGCTCGGCTTTTCGAAGATAAGGGCGAGCGTCCGGCCCGCTAACGGCTTCGGTGAAGCACGCGAGCGTTTATTTTGCGCACCAAGGTCGAGTATCCGTCGCAGCGTTGCAGCATCGAAATCACGCAAATCGAGAAAATGCCGGAGTGGACGACCGGCTTCGCCCGCACCACTCATCGAGCAGGCAACGAGGCTGGAGCTGCAAGGCAGCGTCGAGCCGCGCGGCGGATCCTCGAAATGGCCTCAGCAGTTTCTGAATCAGTCACGATGAGCGGGGGCGCCAAGCGCACCACATTTTCTCCCGCATTCACCGTGAGCAAGGCCTCTGCGATGCAAGCGTCTGCAAACTCAGCCTGCGGCACCACACATTTCAGTCCGGTTAGTAGGCCTGCTCCACGGACTTCCTCGAAGACTGAGGGGAATTCGGAAACGATTTCGCTCAGCCCCGATCGCAACAGCTCGCCGCGCTGATCTACCTGCTGCAGGAAGCCAGGGCTCAACAATACGTCCAAAACGGCGTTCCCTGCGGCACATGCAAGCGGATTCCCGCCAAACGTCGTACCGTGGCTGCCCGGGACGAGATGGCGGGCCACATGTTCCCGGGCGAGCACGACTCCCATCGGGAAACCGCCGGCAACACCCTTCGCCACGGACATCACATCCGGCGCCACGCCAGTCCACTCATGCGCAAACAGCTTTCCAGTCCGACCCATACCCGTTTGTACTTCATCCACCCCAAGGATCAGGCCGTTTTCGTCGCATGCGGCCCGCAGATCTTGAAGGAACCGGGAATTTGCAACCCGCACCCCGCTTTCCCCTTGGATCGGCTCGACCAGGATCCCCGCTGTTTGTGGACCAATGGCGTCGCGGACGGCATTCATGTTGTTGAACGGCACATGGTCGAACCCGTCCACCACCGGGCCGAAACCGTTCAAATATTTGGGATTCCCGGTGGCTGCCAGCATCGCGAGCGTGCGCCCGTGAAAAGCTCCTTCAAAGCAAATGATCCGGTACCGCTCCGGCCGGCCCGTCTCGGCCATGGTCTTGCGAATCATTTTGACCATGCCCTCGTTCGCCTCGGCGCCCGAGTTGCAGAAGAAGGCGCTGTCCGCAAAGCTCGCGTCCACCAGGCGCGCTGCCAGTCGCTCAGCCTCGGGAATCCGGTACAAGTTCGACACATGGATCACGCGCGATGCCTGATCCGCAATGGCGCGCACGAGGGCTGGGTGGTTGTGCCCCAGCGATGACGTCGCGATCCCCGAACCGAAATCGAGAAAGCGTCGCCCGTCTGTGGTCCACAACCAAGCGCCCTGGCCCCGTTCGAAGGCCAGACTTGCCCGATTGTAAGTTGGCATCAGGGCGGGGATCATCGCGTTCAAAGCGCCTCGACTGCTGGTGCTCGTCAGCCCTGGCGGTTCCCAGCTCTCTGGGGCCCGTTCCGCTGAGGAAGCGCGGATGATTGCTGTGCCGCCGCTCCGAAGTCAATTCAAGCGATGCCGCGGCCTTCTCAGTGCACCCGGCCAAATATTCCTTATCGAGGGCTCGTCTTGCTGCCCGCTTCCGGAGCTTGGGGAGCGCCAGGACTCGAGTTTTTGCCCTTATCCGTCCCGTGACTCCGACTGATTCCTGTGCTTCCCCCGGTGCTCTGAGTGGTCTGAGAATAAGGCGGGGTAACGGCAGGCGTGTTAGCCGGGTTGTTGGGCCTGGGTTCATAGGGATTGGGCGAGCCGGGAGCATTCGAGGTCGTACCGCTTGGGAGACGAGGCTCTTGAGCGAGGGACCAACCGGCAAATGCGGTGAGTGCGATAGCAGTAGCTATGCCGCACTTAGCGAATGCTTTTTGCATGTACCCTTCTTCTCCTCACTGCCTGGGTTTCTAAGAGACCAGGCGGCTTGCGACGATCAATAAGGTTCCAGCCAGGATCGGGCGGAGCACCGTTTCGGGCACGCGGGCTGAGATGTAACTGCCAAATACGATCCCAGGTATGGAACCAACCAGGAGCGACCCGAGCAAACCCCAGTCGATCGTACCCATAACCCAATGCCCAATCCCCGCTAGCAAGGTTAATGGGACCGCATGCGCAATATCGGATCCGATGATGCGCGCGATTGGCAGGCGAGGGTATAACAAGATCAGCGCAGTTACGCCAATGGCTCCGGCGCCCACCGAGGAGATAGAAACCAGCGAGCCAAGGATAGCCCCCGTCAGAATTGTGAGTCCGACGACCTGCCGAGGGGGCAACTCACCGATATGGCGGCTTGCAAAATTCAGCAATCCCCGGCGAAAGATCAGCGATAGCGCCGTGAACATCAAGGCTATGCCAAGAATAAGCGAGATGACATGATTGGCTTGGCTGCTCTTGAGGTCGAATTGCGAGAGAATGAGCAGCGTCAGGGCGGTCGATGGAATGCTGCCTGCGGCCAGCAACAGGCTCACCCGCCACTCTACGTTCTTGTTCAGGCCATGGACGAGAGTGCCGCTGCTTTTCGTAACGGCGGCGTAGAGCAGGTCTGTGCCAACAGCGGTGGTTGGGTGAACCCCAAAAAGCAGGACGAGCAGGGGTGTCATGAGGGATCCCCCGCCCACGCCCGTAAGCCCGACCAGCAGCCCCACGAGGAGCCCAGAAAGTGAATAGAGTACGCTCGTTTCCGCAAAGCTATGGAGGGTGCCCATTTTTCAAAAGCCGCTGATGATCAGGATGCCATTGAAACATGCTGGCGCCCGCAACACGACCTGCAAGCGCGACTTTCAGGGCAAACGGCTCGCCAGCCCTACGGAGTTTTCCTTCCGATCCGCCAGCCCATCACTCCTATTGTCGAGGGCCGTCACCCAGTTGTCAAATCTATGCCGTTCGAGCGCCAGAGCCTACTGCTCGCCCAACTCTTCCAATTCGAGCCTCGCAATCGATGCTAGACCGGGACGCGTTGCAGACAGTTGCCGTCGCTTATTTGAGCCGTTACGCGGCCAGCAAGGCGACTCTATTGCGACTACTGGAGCGTCGCATTCGCCGCTGGGCTGAAAAAGCCCAAGGCCCGCGCGAACGAATAGCCGCCGATGCTGCCCAGGCCCGGCTCACCGCCGCCGAAATCGTAGACGCAATGGCGGCGGCGGGAATGGTTGATGACGCCAGCTTTGCAAGGAGCAGGGCGCGAAGCCTGGCACGGACAGGCCGGTCGAAACGGAGGATAGCCGGCTACTTGATCCAACGCGGGATCAACCCGGCCATGGCGAAGGAGGCCGTTGCCGAAGACGGGGATGACGAACTTGCGGCGGCCTTGGCTTTTGCACGCCGGCGTCGGATTGGCCCCTACCGCCGGATGGACGACCGCAATCACGAAGCTCGGCAGCGCGAGCTCGCAACTTTCGCACGTGCCGGTTTCCCGGTCGCCATAGCGAGAGCGGTGCTGAACATGGCCCTCGACGAAGCTGAACCGCTTGTGGCTCAGCTTCGCCGGGATTGATGCTCAGAAGCCCCAGCCTCAGACCAGATCGCCCTCAACCGAAGCGCTTCCTATAGTGCGGGGAGCTCAGCGCGTCCCGCCTGGAGAGCCCATCGCACCCCCGCCCGGAGAGCTCATTGCGCCCCCGCCCGAAGGACCACCCATTGCGCCCCCGCTGGGGGAGGCCGAGCCGCCCGAGTAGCTGCCCGAGGGCCCTTCCATTCCGGAGCTGGAACTGGTGGTTCCTTGGTTATGCTTGTGGCTTGTCTGGTGGTGGCTTTTGGTGTGCTTTGTAGCACGATGATGCGTTGGAGGCGTGCCTGTCTCTTGTCCGGTGCTTTCCGAGGGACCCATCGCGCCCGGCGCGCCGGTTGTGCCTGGGGCGGTGGAAGGAGGGGGTGTTCCGGTCGTCTGTGCCGAAGCGGCCCCGGATACGAGCAGCGCCGCCGCGGCGGCGGCAATGAATTTGTTCATTTGGTTTACTCCCGAATCTTTTGGGCGCCCTTGCGCATACGCGCAACCTGAGCGTGGGCGCTAATGTCACGGTTCGTGCACAGCGGCAAGTGCAGATAAGATCAAATAAACACGGCAATAGACAAATATTCTGTCCTGTTCGTAACTTGCCGCCCTGGCGCCGCGCGTGCCGGGGGACAGGCCCTTGGAAAAGGAGGATTCATGGTGGCCGCTGTTGCAAGGCCGGCGCGACTTGATCCTGCCAAGTTCCGTGACCCAAATGTCACGGCCAGGGGCGAACGCCGCGCGGTCGTTCGGCTTGCAGCCTTCAAAACACTTTGGTTCAACACGGGCACCCTCTGTAATCTGACTTGCGCTCATTGCTACATCGAGAGCAGCCCCCGAAATGACGCTTTGGTTTATCTGTCTTCAGAAGAAGTGACCGAATATTTGGACGAGATTGCAATCCGGCAGTTACCGATAAGGGAGATCGGCTTCACCGGCGGGGAGCCGTTCATGAATAAGGCACTCGGCGCCATGCTGAGCATCGCGCTCGAACGTGGCTTCGAGGCCCTTGTCCTCACCAATGGCATGAAGCCGATGATGCGCGCTAGGCCTTGGCTGGCCACGCTTAACGCCGCACACCCCGGGCGGCTCGTGGTTCGCTTGAGCCTCGATCATTATGGCCCCGCCTTGCACGAACAGGAGCGGGGACCGGGCTCATTCGAGAAAGCGATGGAGGGCCTATGCTGGCTTGGGCAGAACGGATTCACGGTCCATGTGGCTGGGCGCCGCGGCTTCAGCGACGAGAGTGAACCAGCTTTGCGTGCCGGCTACGCGCGGCTCTTTGCCGAGCGCGGGATTCCGGTCGACGCCCGCGATCCCGTGGCGCTTATGCTCTTCCCCGAGATGGACGCCCAGGCGGATGTCCCTGAAATCACCGAGGCTTGTTGGGGGATTCTCGGCAAGTCTCCGCAAAGTGTCATGTGCGCCTCCTCGCGGATGGTGGTTAAGCGCAAGGGCGCGGATCACCCCGTCGTGCTTGCCTGCACCCTGCTCGCCTATGATTCGCGATTTGAATTGGGGCAGACGCTTGCGGACGCGGACCGCCCCATCCCGCTCAATCACCCGCACTGCGCCAAGTTTTGCGTCCTGGGGAGTGCTGCGTGTTCGCGGCCGTGAAATCCATCAGAGGATGGTTTCCGCATCACCGGCTTTGATCGCGGGCGGGAAAGAACATCGTGGGGATCAAATCCGCGAATGGGACGACAAACTTTGCAAAATGGCTCAAACACACTCCAACGCCAGAGGCATCAGAACGTCACGCGTAAACCTCCGAAGCCAGCGACCGGTGCCCCGATATTATAGCTCCGGGGATTGCTGGCGCCCGGTGCCTGAATGATCGGAACTGAGGTCGTGGGTGAGAACGTTCCGTAAGTATAGTACCTTCCATTGAACACGTTCTGCACAAGCCCCCAAAGCTGAATGTTCTTCGTAATCTGATAGCTGGTATTGAGGTTCAGCAGGAAATAGCCGGGCAGTTTCTTGGTCAGGTTCGCCTCGTCGCCGAATAGGTATTGGCCCGTTGTGGCGACAGCAACTCCCCCGACCGTCCACTTGTCCGTCACGTTGTACTGGGCTCCGAACTTGATCAGGTTGGCAGGAACGCCTGGCAGCCGATCACCCGGTTGCACGAGAATATTCCCGTTCATGTCGGCTTCCGGATTATTCGGGCTTGACACCAGAAAGCTCGATTGGAACGTCGCGTTGATATACGAGTAGCCGAGCCAGGCCGTCCAGCGCGGTTGTATCAGCCGCAAGCCCACATCGAAACCCTGCCGGCGGGTGGATCCCACGTTCTGAAAGAACCCCGTGCCTAGTATCGCGCTTTGGGCGAAGATAATGTCATTGCTTAAGTTACTACGATAGCCGCTGAGGTTCCACTCCATCCTGGTATCGGCAGAAGGCGTGAACTGACCGCGGACGCCCAGTTCGATGGTACGCGCCACAACCTGATTCAGGCTGGGGTCCCCCGTGAAGAAGTTAGCCAAGCTGCAAGGCGCCGCAGGGCTGGAGCAGGTCAGTTCCGCGGGCGTCGGTGCACGGTTCGACTCAGCATAGCCACCATACAGGGCAAGGCTGGGCAGTAGCTTGTAAGTCAGCCCAGCGGCTGGGTTGAACCGGTTATAGACGTGATTGCCGGTGAGCGACTCGCCGGTGAGGTCCTTGATGCCGATCTGAGCGGAATTGAAACGTCCCGACACATTCAGGGCGAGCGCCGGTGTTATGTTGAACGTATCGGTAAAGAACAGCCCATAGTAGCCATTCGTAATGGCCGCACGCACCGGAGCGATCGGGCCGCCGACAAGATCGATCATGATCCCAGGCCCGATGAAATTGCGGCTCGGCACATCCAGGATGCCGACCTGCGTGTTGGCGGCGAAGATTGTTTGAGACCCGTCGAAACTGAACCCAACGATGAATTGATTCTGATGACTTAGAATCGGGTTCGTGTTGGTCACCTGCACGGACGTGCCGTAGCCGTTGGTGTTCGTGGTCTGCTGGGCTAGCGACGCGTAGGCCCCGCTTGGTCCCAGAAAGTCGGGGATGGGGTTGCCCGCTATGTCGGTCGCAATGGCGCCGTTGCTTGCACACAGGAATGGGCTGCCATCGGCACAGGGGGTGATTGGCGAACCATTTCCATTTATGACGCGTTGCCAGAAATACTGGTAGTAGGCGAGCGCCTGAACCGAGGTCGTATCGGAAATATAGTAGTTGCCTGACAGAGTAACTTTGGCATAGTTGTTGCGAATGGAATTCGGTCCGGTGAACTGCGCCTCTGGATCGACAGCCAGCAGGTCCACCGGAACCGTACCCGGCCCGTTCAGGAGTGTCTGGGCCAGATTCATATTCACGTGCACCTCGGCGCGGTCGCTGCGCCACCCGACATCGCCATAGAACTGCTTGAGGCCGGAGGACTGGTAATCGCGCCAGCCGTTCTCGTGCAGACCCGAAGCCGCGACATAGGCGGCGGTGTTGCCGATCTGCTGACCAAACTGGAAATCACCACCGATCTGGCCGAACGAGCCGCCATAGAGCTCGGCTTCGCCACCGTGAAAGGTGAAGCCATTCTTGAGCTCGACCGACAGAGCCCCACCGAGCGCATTGAGCCCGAACACCGGATTTGCACCGACCAGGTTCATCCGGTTGATAGCGATATCCGGTATGAGGTCCCAGTTTACTGTATCCCCGAACGGATTGTTGAAGCGAACGCCGTTCACATAGGCCGCCAGTCCTTGCGGGACACCCTGCAACGGCGAAGCCTGGAAACCGTGGTACAATATGTCAGGCTGAAACGGATTGCCGGAGGCGCTGAGCAAGTTGACGCCCTGTGCTTCCGCCTGAAGCGCCTGCTGCAAGCTGGGCGGACCTTGCAGAGTTACGTCCTTGCCGGTGAATACCTGGTTCTCTGACGGCACTTTGTTGCGATCCACCCCGGAGCCGAGGAGCGGGGTCGGCGCGATAACATTCACCTCAGGCAGAACAGTCCCTCCGGACGTTGGGTTTGGTGTTCCCGGCGGCGCGGGCTGACTTGCATTTGGCGCGGAACCGGCTCCCCCGGCCGGGGTCGTACTGGCCGCCTGACCGAATCCCGGATGTGGCAGGACTAGCCCGAGGAGAAATACTGCGGCCAGATATCTCAACCGGCTTTCCCTCGCGGATCACATTCCATTTCAGTTCAAGCCATGCGAATACAACAGCATCTGTTGCCCACGCTTGTGGCTCAGAATGAGCGGCGCCCGGCAAGGGACGAGGCTCAAGTTTATTGGGCTGATGCTCTCCGGTCTATTGCAATAAGTGCAGACGTTTTTGCAAAAAGTGCAAACTCCTTTCAGCATCCGGCACGCCGCGCGCGCTCGTTCAAAGCTGATGGGCTCTTTCCTTGGGCATCCCGAAGAGCTTGTGCGCGAGCACCGCGTTTGCTGAGGTGCATCAATCAGGTTGAGGGCCAGGAACACGAATCGATGGTCTCAGCGCAGCGTCGCCCCCAATCCCTGCGCCGGCAGTTGATACTCATCCCAACCTTCATTCTGCTCGCCGGCCTTGTCGCCGCTATCGCCACCGTCGTGATGGATGCGCACGCCCGGATCGCCGCAGAGGTCAGCTCTGCCACGCAGCTTGGTCATGATCTCGTATTAGCGGCACTGCACAATGTTGCTGCTGCGAATAGTCCGGCCCTTGTCTTCAGGCAACTAGCGGAGGATCTGCCGAAGGTTCGCCACATACAGTTCGAATTGAAGCCTTTGGATGGCACCTTGTTCGAAGGGAGTCCTCTCCGCATTGGCAAAGAGCCCTCGCAGTCGCGACGACGATGGCTTGCGCACCTTCTGGCGCCGCCACCCGAGGAGCAGGTATTTCCTGTCAGGGTTCACAATGATCTTGCCGGAGAGATCCGATTGCGCTCGAGCCCAGCCGACGAAATTGCAGAGATTGTGAGCGAAGTGGAGCTCTTCGCTGGCACTCTCGCTGCGCTCTGCCTTTTTATTGTCGCCTCCCTTCTGTGGACTGTTCGACGTTCCCTGCGCCCGCTGCAGCTTCTAGGCGATGGGTTCGACCGCCTTGAACAAGGTGATCACCGGCCGATTG
>JAFAHH010000466.1 GCA_019237355.1 Acetobacteraceae bacterium
GCGGCGAGACTAAGCTGCTAAGCTTAATTGAGCCGCTCGGGCAAAGGAAAGGCGGCCTCCCCGCATGGAGGCCGCCAAGCTTAGGGAGGAAACGTCCTAGCCTAGAAACGGCGCAGCTGCATTGATGCTGACTGGCGAAGCCCTCATGCGCAAGTTAATTGTGCGGCGCGCCATTCGCGCGTTGGAGGTGTTGCGGAGATACAACAGTTATCGATGACCGCCAACCGGTAGTTTCGGCTAACCGGTAGCTTTAGGTCGCCTCGATCCTACGCTCGTGCCGCCGCCTCCTTGGGGCGCACGAGTGCGACTGTGAACATGTGTGATCATTCACAAGTAGAAGGCCCACAGGCTCATCTGTAGGATCGTGAACTCGTCAATATGTCGAGGCCAGGCGAATTCGCGGTGACCCCTGGCTGCGGCGCGAGGGCGGCTGATACGGGCCCGGGCAGGAGAGGAAGGGGGAACAATTGAAGCTGCCGAAGAACCTCACTGCCCAGCACATGCGGATTATCAAGGCGGGGGCGGAAATCCGCACCACACCTGAGCCTGATCCGGCCGATCTCGCCTTTATGGCCCGGCAGCTCGTGCAAGTGACGTTGCCGCATTCCGATCCTGGCAAGGTGGATGTTTGGAGCCGTAGCAATGGCAACCTGACGCTGACGATCCGGCCTGGTTATGACCACAGCAAGCGGCGCTTCTATGGTTACCCCTACGGCACCATCCCGCGGCTGTTGCTGTTTTGGATCACGACTGAGGCGCTGCGCACGGGTAATCGCCGCCTGTATCTCGGGAATAGCCTTGCCATCTTCATGCGCGAGCTAGGGCTTGATCCCTCACATGGCGGGCCGCGCAGTGATGCCCATCGCCTGCGCGATCAGATGATGCGGCTGTTTCGCGCAATCATCAGCTTTGATCGCGTCGATGAGGGTAAGCATCACTGGTTGGACATGCAGATCGCACCAGAGGGCTGCACCTGCTTTTGGTGGGATTTCCATGATCCTGGCCAAGACGATCTTTTCGTAAGCTGGATCGATCTCAATGAGCGGTTCTATTCGGCGATCATCGCTGCGCCGGTCCCGGTCGATATGCGGGCATTACGGGCGCTGAAGCGATCCGCGCTTGCCCTAGATTTGTATGCTTTCGTCTGTTACCGGGCCTTTATCGCTACTCAGAGTGGGCGCGCACAATTCGTGAGCTGGGAGCAGCTCATGGAGCAGCTCGGCACGGATTATCACCGTATCGACAACTTCCGAACCAAGGCCAAGGCGGCGTTGCGCAAGATCAAGACCGTCTATCCCGGGCTGATCCTGGGCGCGAGGGTGGGTGGCATCGAGATACTGCCGGGATCGTCAGCAGCCGTGCCGCAGAAGCGATCCCGGCGGAAGGCCAGGCCGGCTGGGGATCAGGTGGTTATCCACGCTGAAATGGTAGTCCCCGGGCACGCTGAAACGGTAGTCCCGGGCACGCTGAAACGGTAGTCCAGCATATAGTAAGTCATGTAGTAGCCCATGTAGTTAGCGGCCCGTATCCGTGGAAAACCGGATCCAGCGCCAGCGGCAAAATACGGAGCGCGCCCAAGAGGCGCGCCACCACATGGCGGCGCCCGCCCTAGCGGGCGCAAGGAAGCAAGCAAGCAAGATTGCTGACAAAGAGGAGCGCTGCTCCAAGGAAGGCAATTTTTGCCCCTCCCTGGCGGCCGGCCCGGAGTGGATTGGAACTAAACAGCCCTGTTTTGTCCACCATCAGCCATTACCGTGCCGGTGCCACAAGCAAGACTGCATTGAAATGGAAGCCGCTCGGCAGACCCCGTCCCAAACATGCCGTTTCCGGGCGACAGGAAGGCCGCTGGGCGGCTTGCAGGGCTCGGAGGCTGCCCCGGAGTGCGGCCAAGCTGGAAAGGCCGCCGAGCTGGCTCAGAGACGGCGGAAAGGACCTTTTGCCCCGACTCGGGCGCGAGCGGCACTCTGACCCAGCCTGCGGTTCAGGAGCGTTCGCTGCAGGCGTTCATCCTCAAATTCCCAAAACTGGCCCGCCTTGGCGGGCCTTTTTGGCGCGATAGACCGGAATTGCGGCCGCGCCCGGTTGCAACCACCCCGGCTTGCTACAATCCCTGTGGGCATGAACTCGAAATTGCCGGTCGTGGTTATTGCCCGGCGCCCAAAACCCAGGGACCCAGAACCTAGGCCCGATGAGGCCAAGCCAATTGCGCATCGTGTACGCGCGGAAGCCGGGCAAGAGATACGGGGCATACCGTAAGCCCGCCGCGGCCGATCAGGATTGATCGCCAGCCAGCTGCCCTGGATCACGTTTCATTCCTATCGCGCTATTGCTGACCGCCGCCGCCCTCTTGCTCGCGCACGCGCCGGCGCTG
>JAFAHH010000494.1 GCA_019237355.1 Acetobacteraceae bacterium
CGCGTTGCAGGTATCGGGCCGCGCCGGATCGCGCCAGGTCAAGGGGGCCAATGTCTCGTTTGTCGGCGCCAGCGCCCCGATCGTGACAGGCACGACCTTCATCTTTGTCCGCGAGCCATACTGAGCAAATAGCTACTATCGATGCCAGCAGCTGCTGGGCGTCTGCGATTGAAGCGTTCTCGGCTGCGCACGGCGGATATCGCGTGCGCCAATTGGCGTTTCGCAGCCTTCATTTACCAGAATTTTCGCAAGATGATTGGCGCGGCTGCTCTCAGCAACACATATCCGCTCTGAGGATAAGTCGTCCGGGCTGCAAGAATGCCCGCGCGGCTCGCGATGCCAGGAGCGGTCACATGGGATACATAACAGGCAAGCAAACGCGGCCCCGAAAAGGGTGGCGCGTAGCAGGTGCGGCAGCCGCACTGCTGGGCGCGGCCTTCCTCCTCCAGCCCAATCTCGCCGATGCGGCGCATGGAGGCGGCGGAGGGTTTCACGGCGGCGGCTTTGGCGGGTTTCACGGCGGCGGCTTCCACGGCAGCGGATTTGGCGGGTTTCACAGCGGCGGGTTCCACGCCAGCGAATTTGGAAGTTTTAACGGCAGCGGCTTCCACACCAGGGGAGTTGGCGGGTTTCATGCCGGCGCATTTCACGGCGGTCATTGGGACGATCACGTCAATGCCTTTCGCGGCGATGTCGCTGGCCTGCACGGTGGATCGAGCACTGGCCACGGCGGTAACTGGTACCACGGATGGCACAACGGACGCTACGGCTGGTGGCTGGTTGGTCCCGGGCTGGCGTGGACGTACTACGAATACCCTTGGTGGGGATATTATCCAGATTATGGCTACGACTATGACTATGACTACAACCAGCCATACGCCGGCCAAACATGGTATTACTGCTCCGACCCCGCTGGTTACTATCCGTATGTAGCACAGTGCAATACCGGCTGGCAGGCGGTTCCCGCCAGCTGACCAAATCGAGTGCTCTCTCCCGGCCGCCTTCAGCGCCAGCCGGGAGGATCTGGCTAGCTCGGGGCGACGTAGCCGTTGAGCTCGCGGCTGATCGCTTCCTCTTGCCGGGTATCGCCAGAGGCGTTTTGTTGCAGCAACTCGCTTTGCGCACCTCTCAGCTGCGGTCCGCAAAGAGACTGTTCTTTGGCGCCGACCGGTGCTTCAGCAGCTCTTTGGCCTCCTCGCCCATCAAGTCGCGCACCCACTTGGGGGAAGACCATGCTGTGTAGTCGTTGTGGAAGCGCTTTGCCGGCATTTTGACGCCGCGGGCAGACTCCCCGACCCCGAGCGGCGGGACACATCGCGGCCCTTGCCCCGCCCACGGCGCCGGGTCGTTACTCCCGGCGGCTAACCGCGGCGGCAGGAGCGCGGGGCACTCATCCCGCGGCTTACTGCGCTTACTCCTCGCCGCCGCGCTCACCGGCCGCGGCCAAACCCTGCGTTTCGATTTTGCCAGAGACAGCTGGCCTGGCCAAGCGGGTGCCACGCGACTCCGGTACATGAGCGTTTGCTGTAGCCCAGATTTTTTCTTTGTCAGCGGCGAGGTCCGGGGTTTCCGGGCGGCAGAGCGCGCCTAGTTATATTCGTCCCACCAGCAAAAGAATGACGACGATTACAAGCAACAGACCGATGCCGCCAGTCGGGTAATACCCCCAGCCGGTGCTGTAAGGCCAAGTCGGCAGTGAGCCGATCAAAATAAGGATCAGGATGATCAGGAGGATCGTGCCAAGCATTTTTGAGATCCCAAATTGTTGTCGTCACGGTTTAAACGTATCGCGGCAAAAGCAAGTTCCCTGTATCCTCCGTTGCGATCACCGGGCAAAAAAAGCACGGCGATCCGCCGCTCCACGCGCTTCTGACCAGGCCTTTGGTGCTTTCATCAGAAAATCGCCGCCTGGTGATGATCGTGGACGTTGCTCTCCAAGCCGCGGCTGGCCATGCCGCTCTTCCACCAGGTGTCGAGCGCCGCGCACGCCACAGCTGATCAGCGAGATGCACTTTTTGCGACCACTTGCTCGGGAGTTTTCGACACTTCGGAGCTGTTTATTCGACGCGCGAGCTGAACCGACAGCAACCCTGATGGAGATCGCAAAGCTAGTCAAAACCGCCCTTGAAGAAACGCGAATGCTTATTCTGGGCGCGCAGATCCTGCTGGGCTTCGAGTTCAGCGGGGTATTTCGCAACGGCTTCATGGCTCTCCCCCCGCATGTGCGTTACCTGGACGGCATTGCGCTATGGCTGATGATCGTCACCACTGCGCTGCTCATTGCACCGGACACTTATCACCATTACGCGGAGTACAACGCCGATAGCGGCCGATTCCATCAGCTCATTTCGCGAATGGCCGGTGGCGCATTACTGCCCTTCGCACTCAGTCTCGGGGTTGCTCTGTTCATCATCGGTGAAGCGATCGGCGGTCCGCTGACCGGGGCGGCTGCGGGCAGCTTCTTTGTTTCTCTGGGGCTGGGCTGCTGGTACGCACTCCCATACTTGCGCAGTCGGCGAACAGGTCACGAGGAGCGGGCGATGACTGCCCGTGAGCAAAGCATGAACAAGAAACCTCACTGGAGCAGCGCATCACGCAAATGCTGAC
>JAFAHH010000519.1 GCA_019237355.1 Acetobacteraceae bacterium
GATCACCTGCCTCGCCAGCAAGCGCCAGGAGTTGCCTTCCCGTTTCCACACTTGCAGCACCTTGAGGTTGACCGGCTCGGCCTTGCCCTCGTTTACCGCCTCGCCAGTAAATAAGTGGCGCACGATCGCTGTATCGCCGACTACATCAATCGTCTGGTCCTTCAGTTCGATAACGGTGAAGCGACCGCGCCCGCTCGCGATTTCATCGACAAATTGCGCCTGATTCTGCAACCGGCCGCTCGAGTGGCCATAACTGAGATGGCCATCCGTAAGCGCCTCCAGTTGCGTCCTATCCCCTTTCAGCATGGCGAGGCGCAGCGCTTCCACCGCGTGGGCGACTGCCGAGGTCTCAGGTGAATCCGCAGCGCGCAGAGCCGGTGCTGTCATCATCATCAGCACGACGCCTGTGACGGCGCCGACGAAATGACGCGAAACTGACGCTAAGTAAGACATCTCTGTCTCTCCTCTCTTGGTCAATAGCAGGGGCCGCTCGCGGTGGTGCCGTCGCAAATTGTGCGGGCGTTTGGCGGGATCGCTTTCCAGTGTCGCCTCGACCTCCACGGGAGGATTGCCGCGGCTGTCGAGGACCTCGGTAGATCGCAGTCCGGAGATGGCGCTGAAGAGTTCCCTCGCCGGAATTGAACACGTGAAAACCCGAAAATACCGAGGAAGTCGGCTTTGACGGCCGCCCGCGAGCTCCCATGATACAGTAACGGCACTCGCGTTGTGGGCTGCAGTGTGAGTCAGGCCTCAAGTCACCTAAGAAATTGACGACGGCCAAACGCGTCGAGCAACTGAACGTGCCCGGTTCCGCGACGTGGTGGCAGCCGAGTCGCGCGATGCCGCAAGCGGCGCTTTGCAACTTCCGCTCCAGCCTAATCAAGGTGCGTTTCCCGGCGCTGCTGGCCGACGCGGATCGCTAGGCCCGCTGCCATCGGCGCCTTCTATTTCGAGGCTGGCTTGTCGGTCGGGAGTTGGCGAGTGGCGCTCGCTGCCGCGCTCCCATTGTGGTTGATTATCGACCAAGTGCGCAGGGAAGGTAAGCGCGGTCACAAATGCCAGCGTCAGGAAACCGGAGAGCACGTATATCCCGTACTCGGTGGTGCCGAAATTCGCAAAAAAACAGCCGACCAGGAAAGGTCCCACGAAGCCTCCCAGGTTGCCCACGCCGTTGATGAACCCGCGTGCTCCGCCGCAGATATCGCTTGCGAATAACCGGGGCGGCAGCGCCCAAAAGACGCCATTATACGCGTTATGAAAGAAGCCGCAGACGAGCAGGAACCCGTAAGCAAGCAGTGCAATCTCCGGTGTGTGCACCGAGAGAACGAAAGCTGCGGCGAAGCCGATGGCGGGGATCGCAACGTAAAGCTTGCGCCGTCCCGATTTGTCCGAGAGATACGCGACCAGATAAAGGCCCGCCATCGCCGCGAAGAACGGCAACGCCGAAAGCATGCCAACCATGGTCATACCCTGATTGGTCAGCTCCTTGATGATCGTCGGCAGCCACATCATGAAGCCGATGTCTCCCACCTGAAAGAAGAAGTAGAATGCAGTGAGGCGCCACAAATTCCAGTCGACAAGCAGGCCCTTGTAGGAGGTAGGCCCGTTCGCTGCCGCGGCTTGCTCTTGGGCCGCTATGCGCGTGACCAGGTAGTCGCGCTCCTCTGCGGAGATCCACTTCGCCGTCTGCGGCCTTTCGTCAATCAGCGGCCACCACACAAGGATAAGCAACATCGACCCAATGCCTTCGATGACGAAGACATTGCGCCATCCGAAGTTTTGAATGATCCAACCCGAGACCGGGCTGCTTACGAGAATGGCGATATTGATGTTCATGATGAACAGCGCGTTGGCTCGGCCACGCTCCTCGGCCGGGAACCACTTGCTGATGATGACAAGGATAGCGGGCCAGACGCCGCCCTCGGCCACACCGAGCAGGAAGCGAAGCGCCATCAGCTGCCAGCTTGCCGTGACCAGGCCCGTGAGGGCTGAGAGCCCACCCCAGCAAAGGATGCTGAGGGCGACAAACCGCTTGGCATATCCCTTCTCGGCGATGTGCCCGCCTGGGACCTGAAACAGGAGATAGCCGAAGAAGAACACTCCAGCGGCGAACCCCGCCGTCGTCGTGGAAATGTTGAGCTCCTGGGTCATGCCT
>JAFAHH010000859.1 GCA_019237355.1 Acetobacteraceae bacterium
ATCGGTGCGGTCATTGGCAATTGGGGAAAAGAAGCTCGCGCCCAGAAAGCCGTGGGCATAGTGCATCTCCAGCCACTCGAACCCAGCCTCGAGAGCCCGCCGCGCGGCATCGGCGTATTTGCGGTGGACCTCGCCGATATCCTCGCGCGTCATGGCACGAGCTGGGCGCGGGATACGGCCCCCATACGGAATTTCCGATGGGCCGATCGATTCCCAACCCTCAGGATGGTCCTCGGGGAGTTGCTCATATCCCTCCCAGGGACGCTTGAGGCTACCCTTGCGGCCAGAATGCCCAAGTTGAACCCCGGGCACCGCGCCCACAGACTTGATGAACCGGGTAATTCGCTGCAGGGCCGGAACCTGTTCATCCGACCAGATCCCGGCGCACCCGGCCGTCATTCGCCCCTCTTCGGACACCGCAAGCTGCTCGGCCACGACCAAGCCGGCGCCTCCGACCGCCCGCGCCCCGAGATGCACCAAATGCCAATCGGTCATGACCCCATCCGGGCCGCAAGAATATTGCGTCATGGGCGAGATCGCGATCCGGTTGCGAAGGCGGATATCTTTGAGAACGTATTCGCTGAATAGCCCGGACATCTGGCTCTCCCCAATCATTTGGGCTCAACTCTAGACGCAGAACGGCGCCGGGTCACCCTCCGTGCCAGCGGGTGCAGCAGGATAGACGTCTCGGCCGAATAGGTTGGGCGACGTTACTGAGTGGGCTGGCTTTTTACTGATGCAAACACCTAGGAAGCGCTGCGCTTCCTTCCCGCCCGCCATCATGTAAGCTCTGCGGTCGACCAGGATTATGCGATCGTGGAGAAGCTATCCTCCGAAACGACCTCGGCCGTTACCGGCGAGTGCAAGATGACGCCGTGCCAGTTTCGCTCGGCATAGGCCCCCCTAGGCGTAAGCCTAGCCTGTCACATTCAGGATGCTATTTGCGTCTGACGCACTGCCACAGATGGCAGACGCGCGCCGGTAGTGATGTCATGTGAATTTCTACGTGTAAGCTCTGAGGATCTCCGCCGCATGGCGGCTAGGCCGGCTGTCTAGCTCGTGTTCACATCCCTGCAGCATTGCTGGGCGACCCGCCAATCCGGCTCCCATCCATTCATTAATCCACTCCGGCTCCTATCCGTTCATTAGTTAAGCTAAACTCTCCCAGCAAAGGAGACCCGGCCGATGCAGCCCACCTACGAAGTGCTGGCGTTTCGCTACGCGACCATGCAAGGGCGAACCCAGCGGGAAAATTTCATCTTCCCGGACGACCATGCCGCCCCAATGCCGCTCGATTACTTCGTGTTTGCGATCCGCAATTCCGAGCGCACGATAGTAGTCGATACGGGTTTCGACCAAGCTTCCGCCCAGCGGCGCGGCCGGGCCCTTCTCTGCTCGCCAAAGGAGATTCTGGCGCAGGCCGGGATTGATGCAGCCCGCGTGGAGGATGTCATTCTCACCCATCTGCACTGGGACCATGCCGGAGGGTTGGATTTTTTCCCCAACGCCGTGTTCCACCTGCAAGATTCGGAGATCAGCTTTGCCACCGGGCGCTGCATGTGCTTTACCAAGCTGCGCATGCCATTTGATGTGGAGCATGTCGTCGGCACCGTGCGGGCCCTCTATGCCGACCGTATCCGCTTCCATGATGGGGCGGAGCCGATTGCGCCCGGCATCACCTTGCATCTGATCGGCGGGCATTCAGGCGGTATCCAGGTGGTGCGCGTGCCCACAAAGCGCGGGTGGGTCGTGCTTGCGGGCGACACAGCACATTTCTGGGCCAATATCCGCAACCGCAACCCCTTTCCCATCGTAGTTGATGTTGGACGAATGATGCGCGGGTATGAAACCCTGGAACACCTTGCCGACGGACCGGACCACATCATTCCCGGCCATGACCCGCTTATCTTGAAGCGCTTCCCGGCCTGCGAAGGCAATACGGAGATCGTTCGCCTGGATGCGGCTCCGGTTACTTAAGCACGAAAGGATCGGCGCGCTCGGCATATTCAGGCGCGTGTTCGCAGTACTCGGAATAATCGTGTTGCTGGTGGCAGCAGCAGGGACGGGCGCACTCTGGCTTACACTCCCGCCGAAACACGAAACATTGTCGATCCCTGGGCTCTCCGCCCCTGTGCAAATCAGCTTCGACCAGGATGGCATCCCGCGCATCCGCGCCGCGAACGAGTCCGACGCGGCGACAGCGCTCGGCTATGTCCACGCGCGCGATAGAATTTTTCAAATGGAAATTACGCGACGAATCGGATCGGGGCGACTTTCCGAGATCGCTGGCGCCGCCACTTTGCCGTTAGATAGGCAGATGCGCTTCCTGGGGCTGCGGCGCCGCGCAAGCGAGGATTATGCGGCCTTGCCGGGAGAAGTCCGCGAGCTCTTGGCGGCCTATGCGCGCGGTGTGAATGCCTGGGCCGCCGCACACGGACGCTTCAGCGCGCCCGAATTTCTCGTGCTTGGCGCCCCAGAGCCTTGGACTGAGGTGGATAGCATACTCTGGGGCAAGGAGATGGCCCTCTGGCTCGGCTCCAATTGGCACACCGAACTGGCGCGCCAGACGCTCGCGGCAAAGCTGCCCACGCACATGATTTCAGAACTCTGGCCGCAGCAACACGATTCCGGCCACCCGGACGTGGCCTCGACAGATTTAGGGGACGGAACAGCCGTAGCCAGCCTGCTTGCCGGTCTGCCGGGGTTTCCGAGCTCCTACACGCAGCCAAGCCAGGCTTCGAACGCGTGGGTCGTTGATGGACGCCACACAGCTAGCGGCGCGCCCCTGCTCGCGGGCGATCCGCACCTCGCCTTCGGCTTCCCCAGCATCTGGTATCTGGTGCGCATCGAAACACCGGGGGGCGTAATGGCGGGAGCGAGCTCCCCTGGAGTGCCATTCCTTGTACTCGGTCACAACGGTCATATCGCTTGGAGCTTCACCACTACGGGCGCCGACACCCAGGATGTATTCATGGAAACGCCCGTTGGCGCCGATCAATACGCGACGCCCGAGGGCCCGAAGCCGTTTTCCGTACGCGAGGAGCGAATCCGGGTTCGTGGCAAGCCGGATCTGGTCGTCAAGATGCGCGAAACCCGGCACGGGCCCGTAATCAGCGACGTGTTGGCGCCCGGCGGGCCGGTCCTTGCCGTGGCCATGGCGCATTTGGTGCCCGGGGATACTGCTCCGGCCGGGTTGCTGGCTCTCAACCGGGCGAAAACGGTTCAAGAAGCCGGGCGGGCCGCCCCCATGATCTCCGCCCCCGTGCAAAACCTGCTGGTGGCGGATCAGGCGCAAATCGGTCTATTCGTCACCGGACGGATACCGATCCGCCGCTCGGGCGACGGCGGTGCGCCTGTCCCTGGAGCCGATGGCGCACATGACTGGATCGGTTGGGCAAGCGGCGAGCAGTTGCCGCATTACATCAACCCGGCCAGTGGCGAGCTCATCAACGCCAACGAGCGGATCGCGCCCGCCGATTTTCCGGTCTTCCTCGGCCGGGATTGGTTCGCCGATTGGCGGGCCCGCCGCATTCGGCAAATGCTCCGGACCTCCAGCCGCCACACCCCAGCCGATTTTGCCGCGATGCAGGTCGATGCCGTTAGTCTCTACGCTCAAGAACTTCTGCCCGTACTACGGCGGGCGCCCAGATCCCCCGAAGGCGTGGCAAGCCGAGCCGCTTTACTGTTGGCGAATTGGGATGGCGCAATGCGCCGCGACCTACCGCAGCCGCTGATTTTTAATGCCTGGATTACCCGGTTCCGCGATCTCGTCCTCGCCCAGAACGAGGTTCCGCCGGGTGCTGCCGCTTGTCCCTGGGCCGAGTTCGTGGCCTGGGTTTTGAGCCCCGAAGGATCACATTGGTGTCGCGGCGGGGACTGCGGCCCGCTCCTCTCTGAAGCGCTCACCGAGTCCATGACCGAGCTGGCGCAGATCTACGGCGATGATCCCTCGGCCTGGCGCTGGGGTGCGGCACACCAGGCGGTTTTTGCCCACGGCATGCTGAAGAATCTTCCGGTAATTGGCGGACTAAGCACTGCTCGTATTGCGGCCGACGGCGATGAGACCACGGTCGACCGCGGCGGGATGCCCTGGAGCGGGTTCGATTCTATTCACGGCGCCGAGTTTCGTGGAGTATATGATCTTGCTGATCTTGAGCGGAGCTTGTTTGTGATTACCCCTGGCCAGTCTGGCAACCCGATTAGCCGGCATGCGCGCGACTTTGTGACGCGCTGGCGAGATGGCAATACAATCACACTCGGCCCGGAGGCTCGGATCACGGCTGCAACCATCAGGCTCGCGCCATGAACTACTATTCAGACGAATACCCATCCGTTTCGCCCGAAGCGGAGGAGTATCTCACCCGGAGGGTGATCGCCCGCCGGGTCGTGGCTTGGCTGATCGATCTGGTGTTGATCGGCTGTCTCGTCGCTGCCCTTTGGGTATTGTGCCTGGGTTTCGGAATCCTCACCCTAGGGCTTGGCTGGCCCGTTTTCGGGGTCCTGCCATTTGTCCCCTTCTGTTATCATTTCGTGTTTCTGGCAGGTCCGCTGAGCGCAACACCTGGGCAGGCACTGCTTGGCCTGGTGGTAAGGCGCAACGATGACTTGAGCCGCCCCACCCCGTTGCAGGCGCTGCTCTCGACCGGGATCTATTACGCGACGCTCGCAACCAGCGGCTTGCTGCTGCTGCTTACCCTGTTCACCGTTCGGAAGCGGACCTTGCACGATTTGTTGAGCGGACTGGTTGTGGTGCGCACCCGGGCCTTCGACGAGTTCCTCCTGGGCAAAGCACCCGGAGTGTGGAACCCTTCGTACCGATGACATACCGGCCGCCGCGTCGCCCGCAGTTCTTTTACACCACGGCTCCATTGCCCTGCCCTTATGTGGCCGGGCGAACGGAGCGGAAGGTGGTGACTGAAATTACCGGCGCCGACGCTGAGGCGCTGCACGACCGGCTCTCCCGGGCTGGGTTCCGCCGTAGCCACAATATCGCCTATGCGCCGGTCTGCCCGGCCTGCCAGTCCTGCGTTCCGATCCGGATCCCGGTCGAAACCTTCCAGCCGGACCGTACATTGCGGCGCGTTGCCCGCCGCAACGCGAATCTGGATGGGTATGAGGCGCCAGCCCGCGCTACGGCCGAACAGTTCCAGCTTTTCCAGCGCTATCAGCAGATCCGGCACGGTGATGGCGACATGGCCACTATGAGTTTCTACGATTACCGCGCCATGGTGGAAGATACGCCAATCGAGACCCTCATGGTGGAGTTCCGCGATCCGGAGGACCGCCTCGTGGGCGCTTGCCTCACAGACCGGCTCGGGGACGGGCTTTCAGCCGTATACAGCTTCTTTGCACCGGATCTCGAGCACCGCTCGCTCGGCACTTACGCCATCCTTTGGCTTATCGAACGAGCCAAGCTGCTGGGCTTACCGTACGCATATCTCGGATATTGGGTACCAGAGAGCCGGAAAATGGCCTACAAGGCGCGTTTCCGGCCCAGCGAAGTGCTGATCGGCGGCACTTGGCGCATGCTGACCGATGCGGATCTGGCGAGCGAGCCATGCCCGGCGCCGAGCCCGGCCTGGCTTATTTCAGAGACCGCGGACTGACCGTCTCTCGCGACCCCGATTGGCTGGCCTGGGCGCGCGAAATTCAGGCCATCGCTCAAACCGGGCTGGCGTTCACCAAGGATCCGTATGACGCGGAACGGTACGTGAGCCTCCGCGCCCTCGCCGCCCGGATCATGGCCGCCCACACCGACTCGAGCGCGGATCGCATCCTTGATTTGTTTTCCCGTGAGGCCGGCTACGCGACCCCAAAAATCGATGTCCGCGGAGCCGTGTTCGATGGCGCCGGGCGAATCCTTCTGGTGCGAGAGGCGCTTGATGGAGGCCGCTGGACCCTGCCCGGCGGCTGGGCGGATGTGAATCAAACGCTTTCGGAATGCGTGCTGCGCGAGATTCGTGAGGAGAGCGGGTATATTGCCAAGATAGGAAAGCTCGCGGCCGTTTGGGATCGCACGCGCCAGGGACACCCTCCGGGCCCATTCTCGATGGCTAAGGTATGTTTCGTTTGCAAGCTCGAGGGCGGCGCGCCGAGCGTGAGTCTCGAAACAAGTGGCGTGGGATGGTTTTCGGAGGAGGCACTGCCCGGTGATCTTTCGCTCGGCCGCACCTTGCCGCACCAATTGCAACGAATGTTTACGCACTGGCGCGAGCCTAGTTTGCCGACCGAGTTCGATTAACGGATTTCGCGCCAACCGCAAGCCAGTTTTTACGGCTCGAAGATCTTAGAGTAGGAAGCTAGCATATAGCGGTTTCTCGGTCGCTGACGCGCCGTCTAGTCGTTTTGGATTCGTAGTGGGCGAATCGGCCGATTTACGTTTGAGGCGGAACCCCCGGGACGTCGCCTTGCGACGATCCGGGGGCGCAAAGCCTGCATCGCGCTCTCAAAACGGCTAGTCTAGAACGACTCGGCAGGCACCCGCATCAGCGTCTCCGACCCGGCCATCACCGCCTGGAAATGTGTGCTGTGCCGGGGCAGCACGCGTGCCATGAAGAACCGCGCCGCATCGAGTTTGGCTTTATAAAAATCAGTGTCGTCCTCCGATTGGGCGAGTTTCGCGTTCGCGACCGCAGCCATTCGGCACCACATGAAAGCCCAAGCCACCAAGGCAAATAGTTTGGAATAATCCGTGGCGGCGGCTCCAGCCTCCTCTGGGTTTGCCATGCCCTTCTGGGCGAGGCTCAAAGTGGCCTGTTGCAGCCGGCCAAAGGCCTTCGCCGTCGGGCCGATATAGGCGGCAAGGGCGGCATCATTGGCATGCTTGGCGAGAAATGCGGCGACTGGATGAAAGAAGCGGCGCAGGAGACGGCCCATATCTTGGCCGAGCTTGCGGCCGACGAGATCCAGCGCCTGGACGCCGTTGGTGCCTTCGTAGATCTGCGTGATCCGGGCATCACGCACCAATTGCTCCACCCCCCATTCGTGGATGTAACCATGTCCGCCGAGCACCTGCACCGCATTGTTGGCGGCCTCAAATCCGTGGTCGGTGAGTGCGGCCTTGATGACGGGCGTCAGCAGCGCAACCAAGTCCTCGGCTTCTTGCCGGCGCGATTCATCGGGATTGCGCTCGGCCTGATCGATTTCCATGCCCACCCAATAAGCGAGGGCCCGCGAGGCCTCGCTAACCGCGCGCATTTCGAGCAGGAGCCGGCGCACATCGGGGTGGACAATGATCGGATCGGCCTCCCCGCCTTCCCTTGCCTGGGCCTTGCTGAGAGACCGCCCCTGCCGGCGCTCCTTCGCGTAAGATGCAGCCGACTGGTAGGCCGTAGCCGCAACCCCGAGCCCCTGCAGCCCGACGCCAAGCCGCGCTGCGTTCATCATCGTGAACATGCAGCGCATGCCTTGATGCTTACCGCCGACCAGCCATCCTTTCGCCCCATCGAAATTCAGCACACAGGTGGCCGAGGCCTTGATTCCCATCTTGTGCTCGATCGAGCCGCAGGAAACGCCGTTGCGCGGGCCGGGGCGGCCGTCCTCGCCGGGCAGGAATTTGGGCACGAGAAACAACGATATTCCGCGCGTGCCCGAGGGCGCATCGGGCAGCTTCGCAAGCACGAGATGCAGGATATTTTCGGAGAGATCGTGTTCGCCCGCTGAGATAAATATTTTCGTGCCGGAGATGCGATAAGAGCCATCATCGGCCGGGTCGGCCCGGGTGCGAATAAGGCCGAGATCCGTGCCGCATTGCGCCTCGGTCAGGCACATCGTCCCGGTCCAGGTGCCGTCAACCAGCTTCGGCAGATATTGTTGCTTGATCCAATCCTCGGCATGAAGGTAGAGGGCACGGTAAGCGCCAGCGGAGAGGCCCGGATACATGCCGAATGACAAGTTCGCGGAGGAGATCATCTCTTCGACCACGAAATTGACGGCATGAGGCATCCCCTGGCCGCCGTAATCGGGATCGCAGGCGAGCGCCGTCCAGCCACCTTCGCGGAAGATCCGATACGCCTCTTTGAATCCCTTTGGCGTGCGCACGACACCATTCTCGAAATGGCATCCCTCGGCATCGCCCGGGAGGTTGAGCGGGAATAATTCGCTTTCTGCCAGCTTCGCCGCTTGCTCGAGAACCGCGTCGATCAGATCGGGCGTTGCCTGTTCATATCCGGGCAATTGCGACAGGGCTGACGAGTCGAGCAACTCGTGTAGGACGAATCGCATATCGCGGAGGGGGGCTTGATATATCGCCATAGACTTGACCTTCCAGACTATCCGACTGTGCATCATCGGTGGCCGGGACAATTCAGCGTGCCCTGTCGATTGCTGAGAGTCAATCTCGACTCGATCAGTTCAGGGCGACACAACGTGAAATTGGTTGGCTCTGTAAGTGTCCGAGGCCATCCACGACGCTCAAATCGTACAACCTCCAATGATTGCCTTTGTCGCTGAGGACGAGTTGTGTCCCTAAAGGTCCCATGCCGCTGCTGGCGATGGTCCAATCCGTATCGAGAAGTTGCTCCAGCGAGTGACGAAGTCCTGATCGCCCACCCAACGCAACCTAATTCCGCAACGGCCTGCCGGTGGCCAGCATATGCTCCATGCGCGCGAGCGTCGCCGGGTTCTGTATGAGCTGCACGAATTCTTCGCGCTCCAGCCGGGTAAGATCGCCCTCGTTCAGCGCGTCGAGGTAATCGGCATCTCCCCCGGTCAGCACCCGGCCAAGCGATGCCGAAACCGCCAGATCATGCGGCGTTACTTTGCCCATCGCGCGGAACGCTTCCACCATCATGCCGAGAGC
>JAFAHH010000161.1 GCA_019237355.1 Acetobacteraceae bacterium
TCCCTTCGCGGCTCAGATCCGGACGCCGCTTTGTATTGGCTCGCACGAATGCTTGCCGGTGGCGAGGACCCCCGCTACATCGCCCGGCGGCTGGTGCGATTCGCCTCGGAAGACATCGGCCTTGCCGATCCGCAGGCTTTGAACCAAGCGCTGGCCGGGTGGCAGGGCTATGAAAGGCTCGGCAGCCCGGAAGGTGAGCTCGCCATTGCTCAAGCTGTGGTCTATCTCGCGACCGCGCCGAAATCGAATGCGCTCTATGTGGCCCTGGGCCAAGCCCAAGAAGCTGCAAAAGCGACCGGGAGCCTGATGCCGCCCCCGCATATCCTGAATGCACCAACCCGGCTGATGAAGCACCTAGGCTACGGGGCGGGATATGCCTATGACCATCACCAGAGCGAGGCATTTTCGGGTCAGAATTACTTTCCGGAAGGGATGCCCCGGGCCGAGTTGTACCACCCCTCCAGCCGCGGCTTCGAGGCGGAGATCGCCACCCGTCTGGCGCATTGGGCCAAGCTGCGGGCCAAGCGGCAATGACCGTGCAAAACCGGATGGTAACCGAGGATGAGGCCGAGATCCGGCTAGATCGCTGGTTTCGCCGTCACCACCCAGGTCTCCCGCAATCGGCGATCCAGAAATTGTGCCGGACGGGGCAGGTGCGGGTGGATGGTCACCGGGCCGGGGCAGATACGAGGCTGGCGCCGGGTCAGGTCGTGCGCATTCCGCCGCTGGCGGAGGTCGCGCCTGAGCCGAGGCATTCCCCCACGCTTTCGCCACGGGAGCGAAAAGACCTTGAACAGCTCGTAATTTACCACGATGAGCATCTGCTGATCCTCAACAAGCCTTACGGGCTCCCAGTGCAGGGAGGCCCGGGCATTACCCGCCACCTCGATGGAATGCTGGACGGGCTGCGCTTCGGCGGGGACCGGCCCCGGCTTGTGCACCGGCTCGACCGGGACACCTCCGGCCTTCTCGTGCTTGCGTGCACGCCCGGTACGGCCGCTAAGCTCGCCGCCTTTTTCCGGGGCCGCGATGTCGAAAAGACCTATTGGGCGGTGGTCGCCGGCCGGCCCGTTCCACCGGAAGGCCGGATCGATCTTCCGCTTAAGCGCCTCCCGCGGGGGGAGCGGACGATTCCCGCTTCCCGGGAGGATAAAGCGGGAGCCCGCGCCATCACCGAGTACCGCACCTTGGATCATGCCGCCCGCAAGTTGGCCTGGCTGGAGCTGCAGCCGGTCACTGGCCGCACCCACCAATTAAGGGTGCACTGCGTCGCTTTGGGTGCTCCCATCCTTGGCGATGTGAAATATGCCGAGCCGGACCAGAACAACGCCTTCAGCGCCGTCGTGGAAGGGCTTCCGAAGGAACTGCACTTGCACGCAAGAAGGCTTCGCCTGCCCCACCCGGGCGGGGGAATGATATTCGCCGAAGCGGAGTTGCCGCCCCATATGCGCGAGAGTTTCCGGTTACTCGGTTTTTCGGCGCCGGCTGCCCGCGCGCCGTACAGATACTGAACAGGATCAGATGACCCCAAAACGCCGCTTGCGGATTGCGCGAATTATTCTTGCGTTGGTGATCCTGGCGCCGGCCGTGGCTGCGGCCGCCTTCGTGATCAGCTTCGATCCGAACCGCTACAAGCCCGACATCATCGGTGCCGTGAAGCGCGCGACGGGGCGAGATTTGGCGCTGAGAGGCCCGCTCTCGCTCCGATTTTCGCTCAATCCTACGATCGCCGCCGAAGATGTGGCGCTGGCAAATATCGCCGGCGGATCGCGGCCGGAGATGGCGACCGTAGGACGTGCGGACGCGCAGATCGCGCTACTCCCGCTGCTTCATCGGGAATTGGTCATCAACCGGCTCGTGCTGGTCCGTCCGGGCATCCTGCTCGAGACCGATCGTGATGGCCGGCCCAATTGGCGTTTCGGTCCCGAAGTGCCGAGCCAGAAATTGAATGCAGCCGGCCCCTCAGCTCCGCGTCACCCGCTTTCGATTGCACTGCGATCGATTCAGATCGACGAGGGCAATGCGGGCTACCGGAATGGCAAGACTGGCCAGAGTATCGCAATCAGCGTGCCTCATTTCGAGGCCACCGAGCAGTCTCCCAACGATCCGATCACGTTTGCCGCATCACTGGCCTATAATGGTTTGCCCCTGGCAGTGAGGGGGGAAACCGGGCCGCTTGCCACGCTCCGCGATCCGACCGCGGTATTCCCACTTGCGCTGGGGTTGGAGGCTGGAGGCGCGACCCTCACGGTCTCGGGTGCACTCACCCAGCCAGCGGAGCTCGCGGGTGCGCAGCTCGATCTGGAGTCGAAGATTCCGAACCTTGCATCTCTCTCCCCGTTTGCGGGCCATGCCCTGCCCGGCATCGAATCTATCGAAATAGGTGGCAAGGCTTCATGGCAGGACGGCGCTCTCATGCTCCGCCAGGCGAAGCTGCAGGCGCCGCAAGGAGATCTGACCGCGGACTTGGTGGTGAAATTGGGAGCGCGGCCAGGCGTCAACGGCGCAATCGCATCCACCCATTTTGACTTGGATGCTCTCCCCCAGGCGCGGCCAACTCCGTCCGCAGCCCCCGGCCCAGCGCAGCCGCCTCCGAACCCATTAGGGGCGCAGCCGCAGCGTATTTTTAGCGACCGGCCGCTCCCGTTGCCTTGGGACGAACTCCGGAGCGTCAACGCCGACCTGAAGCTCGCTTTCGCCGCCGTGCAAACACACGGCACGACGGTGCGAAACATTGCCGTACATGGTGTTCTCAGGGACGGACGCCTCATCCTCGACCCGGCCAGCGCCGACCTGCCGGGAGGCCATGCCGATGGGAAACTTACGATCGACGCGACCCGGCCTACGCCCGCGCTGGCCTTGACCGCCCATGCCCCGAGCCTGGCCCTTGCCCCGATCTTGGCAGCCCTGAAACTTCCCAGTGATGCGACCGGTGCGCTGGAGATTGATTCAGACCTTCGCGGATCAGGCAGCACTCCGCATGAATTGGCCGCGAGCCTTGATGGACACCTCGGGGTCGCTTCGGTTAATGGCGCGATTTCAAACCAGGCAATCGGCGCGGCGCTCGACCAGGTGCTCCGTCAAGCGCGACTTCCCGAGATCGCGAACCGCATCGGGCGCACACCGATTCGGTGTTTTGCTGCGCGTGCCGATATGGCGCATGGCATCGGACAGATCCGGGCGCTTTTGCTTGACACCCCGATCCTGAATATTGAGGGAACGGGCGCCACCAACCTAGGCAGTGAGACAATCGATTTGCGGCTGCGGCCGCTTGCGAAGCTCGGCGGCACCGGGGTCATCCTTCCAGTCCGCGTCGATGGCCCGCTCCGGTCGCCGCGGGCGCAGCCGGATATCGCGCCGCCGCCGGGCGCCCTGAACGGCGCGGCCAAGAATGGCGCATTCGGGCTTGTGATTGGAGCCTTGGCCGGTGAGAAGTCGATCGCGCCGGCAGCCGATCCTTGTCCGGCGGCCTTGGCGCTAGCCCGGAATGGCCAGCCCGGTCCCGTACCGGCCGCCCCGGAGGGCTCCGCGATGAAGGGCTTCAAGCCGGCCGATCTCCTGCGTCAATTCATCCGGTGAGGGCGCGTGAAACGTTTCTGGGAAACGGCATCGGCCGTACCAACCGAGCAGGGTTACGCGGTCCTGCTCGATAAAAAACCCATGCGGCTCCCGGGCGGTGCCGTCCTTCAGGTGCACTCAGCCGCGCTCGCACAAGCGCTGGCCGACGAGTGGCAAGCGGCAGGCGGCCAGAGGGGCGGTGAAATGTCCTTTGCCGATACGCCCCTCACGCGCCTCGCTGGCACCGCGCAAGCGCGAATCGCACCCGACCCGGGTCCGACCGCCGATGCGATCGCACGCTATGCTGAAACCGATCTGCTTTGTTACCGGGCAGATTGGCCTCCCGAACTCGTGCACCGGCAGGCGAAACTGTGGCAACCCTGGCTGGATTGGGCCGCGCTCACCTACGACGCCCCATTACGGGTCACGACCGGGGTGATCCATGTCCACCAGCAGCCTCAGGCTCTAAGTGCGCTTCGGTACGCGGTGCATGCAATGCCTCCTGCTATCCTGGCCGGGCTCGGAATTGCCGTTCCGGCTCTGGGCAGCCTCGTGCTTGGATTAGCCCTTGCAGAAGGTGCGCTCGACGCCTCCGCCGCGCATGCGCTGGCAACTCTGGATGAAGCATTCCAGGCCGAACAATGGGGCGAGGATGCGGGAGCCGCCGCCCGGCGCCGCAGCATCGCGGAAGAGGTTGCACTCGCGGCCCGTTTTATGAAACTGGCCAAGTCATGAAAGCAACGCGGCTGATCATCAGCGGCCGGGTTCAGGGGGTGGGCTATGGTGAATGGATGGCTAGTGTGGCCGAGACCTTGGGTGTTTCGGGCTGGGTCCGGAACCGGCATGACGGAACGGTGGAGGCGCTTGTCGCCGGGGACACCGCCGCAGTCGAAGAACTGCTCCAGCAATGCCGGAGAGGCCCGCGGCTCGCTCTGGTAAACAGCATTGCTGAACAACCGGCCGAGCTTCCCCCGTATCCGGGATTCCGGCGGTTGCCGACCGCGTAGAAGAGCTGCCTTCCCCTGGGCGGGATTGCGCTCAGAGCGGTGCCCTGGGTGACCTTTTACGCCGCGCGGCATGTATCATATGAATGCTTGTCCGCTCCGGTTGAGAACATAGGCGCGACCGCAAAGATTAGACCGAAGTTACCCCCCGTTCGTAGCGGAATACTGCGGAATAACTGGGTTTTTCCCTTTTCCTGTGCCAGGATGTTGGCATGCAAGCCCCGCAACAAAGGCAGGTCACGAATCGGTTTGATTCGAACGCCGCATGTATGTCGCATGCGTGCCGAACCTATTTCGAGACGCTATGGGGCGGGCGGCGAGGAGATGGCACCATCGTCGCCGCAACCTGATGATGGAGTGGCCCATGCCTCAGCCGAAAGACGACCTCAGCCGGTCCCTCGTCGCCCTCGACCAGCATCAGACACTGGTCGCGGTTGTTGAACTCAGTTCCGCAACCTGGCTGGTCGGCGGAATCGTTCCTGGTATCGAGCGAGATCCACTAAAGAAGCTCGTACCTGATGAGAAAGGCTTACTTAACCTGCTGTCGCCGGCGTGATGAAGCCCTCAAAGCCGGCCGCAAGATCACGCGTATGGTCGTCGCCTTTGAGGCTGGTCGTGACGGCTTTTGGCTAGATGTCGTTGCCAATGACGTTGTTCCTCATCCGATCATTCATTGTGCTTACGTCCGGGCGGCCGGCGTCAAGCCCAAGCCGCCTGCGGCGGTCGCTGCGCGAGGCTTGACCCCGCCCCCCCGGCCGAAGGGATGGCTCGGGAAGGATTCAGGAACAGATGTGATCACCGCCGCACGCGCTGGGTGCGCCAAGCGGCTGACCGGCGGTTTGCCGCCCAGGGCGGAATGGGGGCGATGGTGATTGTACATGGCGATCCAGGACTGCATGGCGCCGGCGCGGTCGGCTGAGCTGTGGAACGGCTGCGCGTAAGCTGGTTTGAATGAACCGCTTGGCCTTGCCGTTGGTGCGCGGCTATAGGGCCGGGTGCGTTTATGCATGATCCCGCGCTGCGCCAGCAAGGCGGCCCGCAAATCCACCGAGGACGGCCTGCCGGTTCACAGCTTCAATCGCTGCTCAGCGAGCTCGCCACCTTCACCCGCAACACCATGGCTCTCGCCAACGGCCAGCACGACACGTTCCTGCTTTACCCGCAGCCGACCGAACTGCAGGCCGCGGCCTTCGATCTGCTCGGCATCTCACCGCGGATGTAGGCAGTAAAACTCCGCTTCCATTCCAGGAAACCTAAGCACAATCAGTGGCTTGCCCCCGAAAGAGAAGGTAACTTCGGGCTAGGGCAGGATGGCGCTGCTATCGTGCGATTACGAGCTCCCGGTCCCGCCCGGAATCCATTTTGGAGGCAGTCTGGTCTTAATAATAGTAGTCCAGGTTCCAACCTATGAAGTTGGCAACATTGCCGAAGAAGGCACGCAGGTCTTGGAAGGCCGTCCAGGTGCCATCGTCGTGGCGCGTGGTCCACCATGGGATTCCGGAGATCTTTAGCACAGTGAACTCTGCACCCGCGTAGCCGACTGTCGCTGAGAGCTGAAGTATTCCGCCGCTTTCAAGGGGCCCGGTTTGGCCCTGCACCCATCCCCAGCCTTGCCAAGACCCATCGCTGAACCGGATTGTGTGCCAAATACCTCCGTCCTCGGTCGATGCCATGAGCTGCATGTTCCCCCGGTCTTGGGTCATGCTTACTGCGGTGAACCGGCCGGGATTCATACCATTGGCGGCCACGACGTCTCCAAAAGCCGTCCAGGAGCCGTCAGAATAACGTAGAGCATGCCAGATCCCACCGTCGCTCGTCACCATTGCCACTTGCAGGTATTGGTCCGGGTAATCGCTAGCGCATCCCACATCGACCACGGGGCCGTGGCCCCCCACAAATGCGCGCACATCGCCCCAACCTGTCCAGGCACCACTCGTGTTGTTGCGGACGGTATGAAATAGACCCCCGCCGTAGGTTACAGCCAGCAGCTGCATTTCCCCGGGCATGGCGCACAGCACCGCCTTCCGCACCGGGCCCAATTTGCCGACAGCGGCATAGACGTCGCCCCAGGCAGTCCAGGTTCCGTTCACATCGCGAATGGCGTGTACGAATTGAAGGTCATTGAAGGCGACGACCTGCAAGCCGTGGTTATCATCTTCCTGAAGCGCAGCTCCATTAGCACCAATCGGCAATCCTGATGACGCGGTGAGGTTTGACAAGGTAGTGAAGCCGCTGTTGTAGTGTACCGTTTCGGTCAGAACGCCGTTGCCGTCCGTTACACCAATCATCTCAACTCCGTTGAGCGCCGCCGCGAAAGTCTGGGAACTAGCTCCGAGTATCAGTGTTGCGGCCATGAACTTGGGCAATATAGGATGCAGCTTCACCAGGCGTCCCCTCATATGTTGTGCGACGACCTAAACTACTTATGTTTCTGATTATTGCGCTGTGTGCTATGAACAAGTGTGACGCATGTCACAAACGTTAGAGTAATTGATCCGGCCTATCGTCAGCCCAAAAGCCCCAGTTAACCCGAAGTTACCCCCCGGTTCGTAGCGGAATACCGCGGAATAGCTGGGTTTTTCCCTTTTCCTGTGCCAGGATGTTGGCATGTAAGCCCCGCAAAAAAGGCTTGACAGGTCACGAATCGGTTTGATTCGAACGCCGCATGTATGTCGCATGTGTGCCGAACCGGGGTTCACCCCCGGCCTACCTGCTGCGCGAGGAGGTGCTGAGCGACGGGCAGGGTCTCACCATGCTGCGCAGCGTGCCGCACGGGCCATGCCGCGGCGGCGCTACCTGAGCAGCGACCTCGCCGACCCGGAACTGCTCGCCGTGCTTGAACAGCCGGTCCCATTGCGACCAGTCGGCGGGAAAAGACGGCCAATCGTAGGTGTCTTTCCACAGCGCCTGCACATGCACGACATGTTCACCGATCGCCGTTGGCGCGCCGGTCCTTTTCGCCAGATAGT
>JAFAHH010000385.1 GCA_019237355.1 Acetobacteraceae bacterium
CTGCGTATTCCGGGAACCAAGCGCGACGACGCTGCGCGACCCCGGCGACACCTCGATACGGCGCATCAGATCGAGCGGTAGACCAAGCACCTGCGCCAGGATCGCTTTGACGACGTCACCATGGCTGACGATCACGATATCGCCGCCGGGGTAGGATTCCCTAAGCCGCAGCACAGCTGCCATCGACCGCGCTTGCGCGGCCAGCATGGTCTCCCCCCCGGGAATCTGAGCGAACCCGCGGCACTCGTTGAACGCCCGCCATTCCTGTAGATGGTGCAGCTCCGAAAAGGACATTCCCGTCCAACGACCGAAATCGATCTCATTGAAATCCGGTTCGATTGTCACCGGCAGGCACCGCGCGGCGGCAATCGGCGCGGCGGTTTCGCGGGTCCGCTCGAGTGGGCTTGAAACAACGGTCGCGATTTGCATGCCCGCCATGGCCTCAGCGATTGCCTTCGCTTGCGCCCTTCCTTTTTCACTCAGCGAATAACCCGGAAGCCGCCCGGCCAATCGCTGCCCGAGTAAGCTGTAATCCCCGTGCCGAATCAGATGGAAAAGGGTCATGCACCCACCTTGAGTGACAGCGCGATTTACGCTTTCCGAGGTTTCGCTTCAAGCGATCGCGCCGCTTTGATTCGAAGAGCGCATTTGAGGCTTTCCGGCGATTCCGCCTCAAGCTCGCGCCATTCTGTTTTTGAGAGCGCGATTCACGCTTTCCGGCGATTACGCCTCAAGCGATCGCGCTCAACGCAGCACCTCCCCGTGTATGAAGGCGTCGGTCAGAGCGCGCGCTTCGTAGTCAGTCACCTGCTTGGGCGGGCTTTTCATGAAATAACTGGAAGGCCCGGTTAGCACGCCCCCGACACCGCGATCCAGGGCCAAGCGCGCGCATCTTATGGCATCGATAACCACGCCGGCTGAGTTAGGCGAATCCCAAACCTCCAGCTTCAGTTCACAGTTGATCGGCACATTGCCGAACGTGGTGCCTTCCATTCGGATATAGCACCATTTCCTATCGAAAAGCCATGGCACATAGTCGCTCGGTCCGACATGTGCCGCGCCGTCGGGCAACGGCTCGTTCAATTGGCTCGTCACAGCGCGCGTTTTGGAGAGCTTCTTCGATTCCAGCCGCTCCCGTTCGAGCATGTTCATAAAATCGGCGTTGCCGCCGAAATTGAGCTGATAGGTGCGATCCAGCCGCACGCCGCGTTCCTGGAACAAGTTCGCCAGCATGCGGTGGATAATGGTCGCGCCAACCTGGGATTTTATATCATCACCAAGCAGCGGCACGCCGCGTGCCTCGAACCGGGCCTGCCATGCGGGATCAGATGCGATAAAAACTGGGATGCAGTTGATGAAGGCGCAGCCGGCGGCCATAACCTGTTCAGCATACCATCTCGTTGCCTGCTCGGAACCAACTGGAAGATATGAAACCACCACCTCGGTCTCAGTCCAGCGCAAAATCGCCGGGACATCCTCCGGCGGCGCCTCGGATTCCTCAATGCTATCGCGCAGATATCGCCCGATTCCGTCCAATGTTGGGCCGCGCCGCACCGGCACGCCGGTTGGCGGCACAGAGGCAAATACCTGGGTGTTATTCGGCGGCGCTGCAATCGCGTCGGCGAGATCGAGGCCCACTTTGTTGCGGGCGACATCGAAAGCAGCCGAAACAACGATATCGCCCACATGATAACCGCCAAGCACCACGTGCATCAGCCCGGGGACGATCTCGTGTTCCGGCGCATTGCGGTAGAAACTGATTCCCTGGACGAGGGAGGAAGCGCAGTTGCCAACGCCGATGATGCCGACCCGGATCGTGGCCAAGATTACCCCCGTCGCAATAGCGCCTGAAGCGCGGAACGTTCAATCCTACCGGAGGTTGCCCCTCTCCAACGACCCTGTTCCTAGCCATCACGGGACAACTATGGTGGGATGAAGCATTACCCAATCTCGGATGGTTGCGCCATGCCAAGCTCGCCCCTCGCCCGGTTCAAAGTGCTCGACCTTACTCGCGTGCGGGCCGGGCCTACCGCGGTGCGGCAACTTGCGGATTGGGGCGCGCAGGTGATCAAGGTCGAAAGCCCGGAGGGCGACGCAGGCCTCGGCGGCGAGCGTCACGGGCCGGATTTCCAGCAGCTCCATCGCAACAAGCGCAGCCTGACGCTGGATTTGAAACAGCCTGACGGGCTCGCAATCTTGCGCCGCCTGGTGCAACAGACCGACGTATTGGCCGAGAATTTCCGCCCGGGGGTAAAGTATCGTTTGGGAATTGATTACGAGAGCCTGCGCGCGCTGAACAAGCGGCTGGTTTATGCGAGCATCTCGGGATTCGGTCAGGATGGCCCCTATGTCGACCGGCCGGGCTTTGACCAAATCGCGCAAGGGATGGGCGGGCTCATGTCGATCACAGGCCTACCCGGCCAGGGGCCGGTGCGCGTCGGAATCCCCGTTGCCGATCTCACTGCCGGAATCTTCACCGCCTTGGGGATCTTGATCGCGCTTCTCGAGCGCGAGCAGTCCGGCGAAGGTCAGTGGGTGCAAAGCAATTTGCTTGCTGCGCAAATTTCGATGCTGGATTTTCAAGCAGCGCGATGGCTGATCGCCAAGGAGGTTCCCGGCCAAGCGGGAAATAACCACCCGACCAGTATTCCCACCGGCGTGTTTCCAACCGCGGACGGCCACATCAACATCGCAACGGCGGGGGAAGAGACCTACCGCCGGCTCTGCACCGCGCTGGAAGCGCCGCAGCTTGCCGAAGATCCGGCCTATGCCTCGGCGCAGAGCCGGCTCGAGAACCGCGACCGGCTCAACGACGCGATTGCCGCCGTAACGCGCGGCCGAAGCTCGGCTGAATGGGTCGAGCGCCTCAATGCAGCCGGCGTCCCCTGCGGGCCCATCTACCGGATCAATGAGGTCTTTGAGGATCCCCAGGTGAAGCACCTGAACATCACCCGGCGCGTTCAGCAGCCAGTCCTTGGTGAGCTTGAGCTGGTTGGGCAGCCTATCGAATTGAGCCGCACCCCTTGGCAACTGCACAGCGCGACCCCCGAACCCGGCCAGCACACCGAGGAAATTCTGCAAGAACTTGGCTACAGCGCGGATGAGATCACCGATCTGCGGCGCCGCCGGGTGGTCTGATCAGCCCAGCATGACGGAGAGATAAGGAAGATGAGCGACGAACCGGTTCTCAGGGACGTTCCGATCGGCATCGACGCGCAAGGCGTGCGGACGGAAAGCGACTCGATGGGTCAGCTCGAGGTCCCCGCTGACCATTATTGGGGCGCGCAGACGCAGCGCAGCCTGATTCACTTCTCGATCGGCGAGGACCGCATGCCGAAGCCGGTGATCCACGCCTTCGGGATCGTGAAGCATGCCGCGGCGCTGGCCAATTTGCAGGCAGGCCGGCTCCCGAAATGGAAGGCCGAGGCGATCTGCCGTGCCGCCGAAGAGGTCGCCGCACGTAAGCTCGACGCGGAGTTTCCCCTCTACGTTTGGCAGACCGGCTCGGGCACCCAGACGAACATGAACGTCAATGAGGTGATCGCTAATCGTGCGATTCAGCTTCTGGGTGGAGCGATCGGGAGCAAAAAGCCGATCCACCCAAATGACGACGTCAATATGGGGCAATCCTCCAACGATACATTCCCGACAGCGATGCACGTCGCCGAAGCGCTCATGATTACGAAAGAGCTGCTGCCGCGTATGGAAGCGCTCCTGGGCGGCATCGAAGCCAAGGCCGAAGCCTGGAAAGACGTGGTGAAGATCGGGCGGACGCATTTGCAGGATGCGGTTCCGCTCACGGTCGGGCAGGAATGGTCTGGCTATGCTTGGCAGCTCCGCGATGCCATCAAGCGGGTGCATGCGACCCTGGACGGGCTGTACGAGCTTGCCGCAGGCGGCACCGCGGTCGGCACCGGCCTGAACGCGCCGCCGGGTTTCGGCGAAGCGGTGGCGGGGGAAATCGCCAAGCTGACTGGGCTGCCGTTCCGCACTGCCCCCAATAAGTTTGCGGCCCTCGGCGGTCTGGACGCTACCGTGGCGGCGATGGCTGGGCTGCGCGGCTTGGCTGTCGTGTTGATGAAAGTCGCCAACGATATTCGCTGGCTTAGCTCCGGCCCGCGCTGCGGCTTGGGCGAGCTAATGCTGCCCGAGAACGAGCCGGGGTCTTCGATCATGCCCGGCAAGGTGAATCCCACACAGTGCGAAGCCATGATCATGATTTGCACGCAAGTGCTCGGCGACGACGTTATCGTCGCATCCGGCGGTGCGCAGGGCAATTTTGAGCTGAATGTGATGCGCCCGGTGGTGATCAACGCATTTTTGCGATCCGCACGAATTTTGAGCGACGGAGCCCGGAACTTCCTCCGTTACACGGTTGAAGGGACCAAGCTGAACGAACAGCGTGTCGCCGAACTTGTAAATCGCTCCTTGATGCTGGTGACGGCGCTGGCCCCGGTGATCGGCTACGATAAGGCCGCCAAGATCGCGCACTATGCCCATGAGCGAGGACAGACCTTGCGGGAAGCGGCATTGGAGAGCGGCTGGATTGAGGCCGCGGTGTTTGATGCCACGGTGGATGCCCGAAAGATGACGCACTCTACGGCGGCGAGCGCCCGCACGTGACCGAGCTAACGCTGTACTGACGCTTTGGCGCCGAAGTACTGACGGTTGCAAGCCTGTTTAATCTGAACGCGCCGTAATAGTTTGCGTCCAGTTGAACGCTAAGAACGGGTGTTGCATATGTCGAATACCGCCATTGACCTCGAGACGGTGGGCTGGGGCTTCACCGGCGTGTCCGAGTTCAGCCCCCCAACATCCGCGAGCGAAGCTGCGGTCGTACTTGTTTCGGATCAGCCGAACGATCGCCTCGCAACCCAGATCAAGCCCCTTTGCGAGTATTTGGGCGTGTCATTGGAACAGGTCAGCACAAGCGAAGGCCTTGGCCATACACTCCGTACTACGCGCCCCGTTGCGGTGGTGTCGGATTGCCAGGCCGGCGTACTTGGGATCTGGCACATCATAGAAGCCGTTGTGGCTCACGACCGCCATCTGCCAACGCTCGTTGTGACCGGAAGCGACCGCAAGATGGGCCAGGTTGTGCAGGGCGTCGCCAAGCTATGGCAGGCCGAGGGCGTCGAGACCATGCCAGGCGCGCCGGCGACCAAGGATCTCGTAGAATTCCTGTTCCGCGCCGGAATGCGCTCTGGGATCGAGGGATTACTGGCGGCGTGAGCCGCCCTCTCGCTCAGGCCCGAGAGGCTCGCTGGTATCGATCCACAGCACCCGAGACCTCAATCAATGCTTAAGCGTCCAGCACCGCTTCGGTATGCGCTTCCGCCGCTTCGCGTCGCAAGAAGTGGCGCGGGATCAGCGATGGCGCCGCCACAAGGCAGGAATGTCCAAGCGCCTGCAGGTGCCGGTAGACGCCATAGCCGCACGGTCCAGCCTCGTAGCAAAACTGCAGCTGCGCCCCGTTACCGGCAAGCCTGCGAACGAGCTTAGCGAGTGCCGCCGGCGTGTTGTCGATCGTGCCATACGATCGCGCCGCCTCCCGGCTGCCCCCATCCGCAATGGCCACGGCTATCGTTGCTTTATGCACATCCAGACCGATGAATGTGATACGCT
>JAFAHH010000409.1 GCA_019237355.1 Acetobacteraceae bacterium
GAATCGCACGACGCGGCCGCCAGGCTGTTCGAAAACCACCCGCATTTCACGATCTTTCCGGGCGAGTCGGTGGAGATCATGCCGGTTCTGCCGATACCGGGCGCCTGATCGGCGGCAATGTTCGTTCCGTCAATTCGTAAGGATAAAAGCATGCCAAACACCGTGCGCTTACATCGCGTTCTGGCAACCAGCCCAGAGAAAGTCTATCGCGCGTTCCTCGAGGCGGACGCGCTCGCAAAATGGCTTCCGCCAAACGGGTTTGCCTGCACAGTGCATCATCTGGAACCGAAAGTCGGTGGTACTTTCAAAATGTCCTTCAGGAACTTCACAACGGGCAAAAGCCACGTGTTTGGAGGCGAATATGTCGAGCTCGTTCCGGGCGAACGGCTGCGCTACACGGACAAATTCGACGATCCCAACTTGCCCGGCGACATTCACGTGACGGTGACGTTGAAGAAGGTATCGGTCGGCACCGATCTGGATATTATGCAGGCAGGCCTGCCAGACGTCATTCCGCCCGAGGCCTGCTATCTCGGTTGGCAGGAGTCACTGCGAAACCTATCGAGGCTGGTCGAGCCCGAGATCAATCAATAGCACATCAGAGGTCACCGGACCATTTGCTAGAAATCACCCTGAGACCGTCTCAAACCTGGGGGTGAACACTCGAGGCCGGGCATACGGCGAATGGAGCCCTGCCCGTCGCCGGTTTGTTCACCCCCAGTGTGGATCGGCGTGCAATAGGGACCCTGCTTTTGGGGTGATCGGCACCCAAAAGGGTATCCATCCGGTCAGCGCCGCCTTGCGGCTCTGATTGACGGCTGATCTTACCGACGCTCTTAAGAGCGTCGGTAAGATCAGTGGCCGGGAAGATGGAGATCATCAACGGCGTTGAGCGACGCGACGCTGGAGCTTGGAAGATAAGCTGCGGATTGTTGCTGAGGCCGAGCAGCGGAAGGCGCCGTTTGCGGTCATTGCCCGGCGAAATGAGTGAGCCCCCGGCTTTCTACCGAAGCTGAGCGCAGCCGGAGCCTTCTCGCGCGGACCGGGCTGCGCCGGATGCCGCCGATGACCGGATCGAAATCACGCTACCAAATGGCATCATCATCCGGGTGGGAACAACACCAGTTCGGCTGCACTGCGACGCGTGATGATTGTACTTCGCACGTGATTTGTTCCGTAACGGATGCGAGCGCGCCACGTTGTCTTGTTGGCCGCGAGCCGGGAGTGGATTCAGCTTAGTTGCAACAGCGCTTAAATTTCCTCCCTGACCCGCACGGGCAAGGATCATTGCGGCCGATCTTGGTGCGGCGCGTTGGTCCTGCAGCGCTGGCACGGCTTGCCCGGAGCTGCGCTATCTTACGCAGCAGCAGGATCGCGCGTGGAATATTGGCTGCAGCCTCGTCGAGCCGCTCCTCGATGTCCTCTGCAGGCTCGAACTCCGGATCCTCAATTTCGATGAAGCCGACCAGCGGTGTAATGATCGACTGCAGGCGCTCGTCTTCGGCAAGTGCGATCCACTGTGCCGGGGCCAGGCTCATCGCTTTCCAGAAGCCCCGGGCCCATGTCCTGACAGCTTCGTGGGATGCCTTGCCCTGGATCGGCTGGAAAGCGGGGCGGTAATGGCAGATCCGCTCGGCTTCGAGCCGCTGCAGGCTACGCTCGATCCGGGTGCTGAGCGTGTTGAACATGAGCCCAACCGCCTCGAACACCGATTGCACCTGCATCATATCGTCAAAGTCCGGCTCGTCATCCCATACGCCTGCCATCCACAGGCTGGGGCGGATCGGGCTCGGCGCAACGATGATGCCGGTCAGATAGCCTTCGAGCTCGAGAGCGGACATCGCGCACTTCGGTGCCGCGGGCGACGCCAACAGGCCCATCCACACTGAGGCCGGGTCTGGCCTCATCGTGCGCTCGGCGTGCCCGGCCTCTGGCGTCATGCGGCTTTGGCCGCTGCGGGCATTACCGCTCGCCAGTTCCACGGCAACAGTTCGTGGAGCGCATTCGCCTTGGTGTGCCCGGAGACGATGCGCTCGAGCACGTCGGCAAGCCAGGTCTGCGGATCGAGGCCGTGCAGCTTTGCCGTGCTGATCAGCGACGCCAGCACGTCCCATCGTTCCCCGCCGCTGCGCGAGCCGGCGAATAACGCGTTCTTCCTTCCCAATGGAATCGGTCTGATGCCACGCTCGACCGTATTGCTATCCACCTCAATCCGCCCGTCGGCGAGGAACAGGGTGAGGCCCTCCCAATGGCCGAGCGTGTAGCGGATCGCGCCCGCCAGCGACGACTTTGCCGAAATCTCGCCGAGCCGCTCCATCAGCCACGACCGCAGCGCGGCTAACAGCGGTTTCGTCTCCGACTGGCGAACGGCAACGCGCTCCGCCGCGGTCAGGCCGCGGATACGCGCCTCGATAGCATAGACCTCACCAATCCGGCGCAGCGCTTCCGCGGCGACCGGATCAGCGGTCTGCTTGTGCACTTCGAAGAACTGGCGCCGCGCATGCGCCAGGCAAAAGGCCAGCGTGATCGCGCCGCCCGGCCGATCCACCTCGGCAAGCTGGCCATACCCGGCATAACCGTCAACCTGCAGCACGCCGTGAAAGTCCTCCAGATGTTCCTTCACGTGGCGACCGCGACGATCTTCGGCGTAGCGGAACACCACCGCCGGCTTCGCCGGGCCCTGCCACGACCGGTCATCCACCGCATAACACCAGAGGCGTGCGATTCGCGTGCGCCGGCGGGTGCGATCCAGCACCGGCAGTGGCGTGTCGTCGCAGAACACTTTCGGCGCCGACATTACCGTGGAAACCAGCAGCCCATGCAGCGGCTGCAGCCACCAGGCCGCCCGCTCGATCCAGCGCACCAAGGTGGAACGATCGAGCTCGATACCTTGGCCAGCCAGCATCTGCGCCTGACGGTACAACGGCAAATGCCAAGCAAACTTCGATACGGCGATATGCGCGAGCAGCGCCGAGGTCGGCAGCCCGCCCTCCACTGGGCGCGGCGGCGCGGGCGCTTGCACGACCGTGCTTTCGCAAGCGCGGCAGCCATAGCGAGGCCGGCGGATCCGCTTCACCCGGATCACTGCCGGCACCACGTCGAGCATTTCGCTGACGTCCTCGCCGATACGATGCAGCTTGCCATGGCAGCAAGGACAGGA
>JAFAHH010000413.1 GCA_019237355.1 Acetobacteraceae bacterium
TGTACCGGTGCCAACAGCAGTCCCGGTCTTGCGGTTTGCGACCGCCGCTTCGCCCATGATCGAGCGCAGATCGCGCAAAAAGGCCGCTCCCTTTAGGGTCCGCTGGACGAGCACGCTACGCCGGTCCATTGGGTCGACCTTGCGCCGGGCCAGATCGAGTTCACCGAGCCTATCGAGCGCACGGGTAATCGCCGGCTTCGATACATTAAGATCGGCGGCCAGGCCGCGCACTGTATGGGCGCCGTCCTGCAAATAGCACGTTAAAAAAACGCCAAGCTGCCGCGCTGAGAGATCCGGCCCGTCGCGGCGCACTAGCGCCACTACGGTATCTCGGAGGATGCCGACGAGCTGGTCGGGATTTTGTGTAGCCATGGGTTTTGCCCTCTCACCTGGACCGGGCTTCTTGATCGCCCGTGCTTTGTTGTTTGCCACTGAATTAACGATCCCGCATCGATGCTTGGCTGTACCAAGCGGTTTCGATATAGCCTTGCGCAGGGTCGGTGACAGACCATAGCGCGTGGAAAAGATTCGATGGAATTCGCATTTACGTTACCTCACTGTTCTGGTCCGGTATCGGAGCGATCACAAAAGCGTTTTCAGCGGCCAACCGGAGCGCGGCGAATACTGCGCGAACCGCTTGCGCCTCCCCACCTTCAGGGCGGCCTGGCTGCGTTGCCTCATTCCACGCGAAAAGGTCGATGTGGGCCCAAGCTACGCTTAGGGGAACGAACCGGCGCAGAAACAAGGCTGCAATGATTGCGCCCGCGTAGGGCTTTGATGACACGTTGTTCATGTCCGCGACGGGACTGTTTAGCCACGAGTCGTAGCCCTCCCATAAGGGCAGCCGCCAAAGCGGATCGTACGTGCGCTGGCCAGCTTGCGATAAGACCTGCGCCCAACCCTCGTGATTGCAGAAGAATGCCGGCAACTCTGGGCCGAGTGCCACCCGCGCTGCGCCGGTCAAAGTGGCGCAGTCGAGCAGAAGCGCCGGATTTTCCTCCACCGCCTCTGAAAGCAAATCGCACAGGACGAGCCGGCCCTCCGCATCGGTATCACCGATTTCGACGGATAAGCCGCACCGCGTGCGGATAACATCCTGTGGGCGCATCGCGCGCCCAGAAATGCTATTTTCAACACAGCCAATCCGGACCGCGAGTCGCACCGGCAGATCGGCCTGCATCACCAGATGGGCAATGCCCAAAATACACGCGGCGCCGCCCATGTCTTTCTTCATCCGCAGCATCGCGCTGGACGGCTTGATGTCATAGCCGCCGGTATCGAAGCAGACGCCCTTGCCGCATAGTGAAATCAGCGGCGCGTTCACCCCGGCGCGAGAACCCGTCCAGCGGAGTGTGACAACATGAGGTGCACGTTCAGAGCCGGCGCCGACCGCTGCAATGGCAGGGTAGGACCGTTCGAGTTCTGTTCCGTTTACCTGCTCCACGCGCGCGTCATTGGTCCGCGCACAACGAATGACGGCTTCCGCAAGCTCGGCGGGACCTAATAGATTTGCAGGCGTATTGATCAGGTCCCGGACGGACCAAATCGTGGCCGCTTCGGTAAGAGCCCAATCGCAACCAGCAGGCGGTTGCAACCGAGCCAATCGCTGGCCCTGCTTCCCGGCCCCGCGATACTGATACGCGCCCAGGCAGAAACCCAGCAAAGCGGTAGCGGCATCGTAATCGCCACGCTCAAGCTTCCAAATGCTGTCCTTCGGCAATTGGGCGGCGAGCCCGCCGAAAGCGTAAGGCCCGCGGTCTTCACCCAGGCCTACAACCGCCCCCGCAACCCCTTCCGGCCCCGGTATCAGAGCAAACTGCTGCGCTGCGCCCGTAAAACCCACCTGCCGCAAATATTGCGCCTGCGAAGAAGGCAAGCTGGAAAGGAAAGCTTCGCAGGCGCCGGGCCGCAGAACCCGTAACGGGCGCGCACTTTCACCGGGTCCGGCTAAGCAATCGAGGTCTTGCACACTCATCATGCGAACAATACCTACCTGGTAACGGCATGCAACCGTTTTTTACAACTGCTACGGGCATGGATCGATCACAGGGCCGCGAATAGTTGTCTAGCTGGTCGCATCTACCCCGTCCCCTAGCAGCGTCGTAACCCTGCGGGCGAAGCCGCCAGGGTCAGGGGGCAAATCGCCATCTTGGATGCTCGCCAGATCAAGCAGGACAGATGCTGAGTCCCTGAAACTCGCCTGCTCCGTCTTGCGCGCCAGGGACTGAATCAATTGATGGGACGGATTCACCTCTAGTATCGGCGCTGGGGCCGGCATTGCCCGGCCAGAGCGCCGAAGCAGGCGTTGTACCTGCAAGTCGGGGCCGGTCGCCCCCGAGGCCAGAACTACGGCGCTGTCCGTGAGACGGCCAGTCGCGCGAACCTCCGAGACCCGGTCGCCGAGTGCCTGCTTCAAAGCCGCGAGCAGCGGTGCAACCTTCTCTTGGTCCGCCTGGGGAGGCTCGGCGGCTTGCGTGACACTCCGCAGCTTCTTTCCTTCCCACTCGCCCACGCGCTCGGGCCAGAACGCGTCGATCGGGTCAGGCATAAGCAGCACGTCGGTTCCTTTCGCCCGAAACCCTTCGAGCTGCGGCGAGCCGCGCAACGCCGCTTCGCTATCGCCAACCAGGTACCAGATCGTGTCCTGGCCGGGCTGCATCCGGGCTAAGTAGTCCGCGAGTGTGGTCCAGCCCTCCTGCGCGGACGAGCGAAACCGCAGCAGCGGAACAAGCTCAGCCCGGTAGTCAGCATCCTCCCAGAGACCTTCCTTTAGAGTTGCGCCGAAATTGGCCCAGAACTTCAGGTAATGCTCAGGTTCCGCGGCTTTCGCCTTCAGTTCGGAAAGCACCCGGTTGGTGACCGCCCGGCGAATCCGCGCCAAAACGGGTGTCGCTTGCAGCATCTCGCGCGAGATGTTCAAGGGCAGATCGTCCGTATCGACCACGCCCTGAACGAAGCGCAGGAACGGCGGCAGGAGCTCCGCCTCATCCGTAATGAACATCCGCCTTACATGCAGCCGGACCCGCGACTTGCGCTCCAGTTCGAGCGGCTCGAATGGGCGCTGCCCTGGGATGAACAGCAGGGCATAAAATTCCAGCGTTCCCTCGGCCCGCCAATGGAGCGTGTCCCAGGGTGTATCCAGCAAGTGCCCCAGGTGGCGGTAGAATTCCGTGAGCTGCTGCTCGGTGATCTCGGAGCGCGGTTTCCGCCAGAGCGCGGTTCCCTCATTGGCCGGCAGGTCACGGCCATCGCGCCGGATCGTAATGGGCACGGTAATGTAATCGGCCCATTTACGGACGATAGTTTCTAGGACGTATGGCTCGAGAAATTCCCCGGCATCGGCCTTCACGTGGAGCAGCACGTCGGTGCCGGCCGTATCGCGTCTGGCTGGTTCCATCGTGAAGGCGCCGCCGCCGTCGGAGGCCCACCGCCAGGCTTCCTCAGTTCCCGCCCTTCGCGAGATCACTTCGACCCGGTCGGCCGCCATGAAGGCGGAATAGAAGCCGACCCCGAACTGGCCGATGAGCGCCGGCCGCTCTTCCGGTTTGGCGCTCACGAGCTGCTCGCCGAAAGCGCGCGTGCCGGAACGGGCGATAGTACCCAAATTCTGAACCATTTCCTCGCGGGTCATGCCGATGCCGTCATCGCCGACCAGCAAGGTCCGGGCAGGCTTGTCAGGTGCGATTCGGATCTTGGCGCCCTCGGGTAAGGCTAGGAACGGATCGGTAAGCGATTCGAACCGCCGACGGTCGATGGCGTCCGCGGCATTGGCCACGAGCTCGCGTAGAAAAATTTCACGATTCGAATAAAGCGAATGCACGACGAGATCGAGCAGCCTTCCGACCTCGGCGCTGAATTCATGCCGTTCCGTGTTAGCCATTGCGCGTTTTGCTTTCCTTTGCGGGGGTTCTTATCGGCGCCCGAGATAAGTGGCTTGCCCCTGGCGGGCAAGGTATCAGGCGCAACCACTGCACAGCTTGTTCCCAGTCAGGCGAACTGCTGTGCTGTCTGCTGCCGGGGCAGGTTCAGCTTCCGGATCGCGCCCTGGGTCGCTATGCGTTCAACCGCCGATCCGTGCGGAATGCCTTGCAATGGGCCGCTGCAGTGCCAAAAATTAGGCCATGGAGGGACTCCATCGTCGCGTAAAGGCCGTGCTGGGCCCCACCAATACCGGCAAGACCCACCTTGCGATCGAGCGGATGCTGGCCCACAGCTCGGGCATCATCGGATTCCCGCTTCGGCTCCTGGCCCGCGAGAATTATGACCGGATGGTCGCCCGAAAGGGGGCCAAGAATGTCGCGCTCATCACCGGCGAGGAGAAGATTCTTCCACCGGGCGCTCGTTGGTACTCCTGCACGGTGGAGGCGATGCCGCTCGACCGCCCGGCCGAGTTCGTCGCCGTGGATGAGATTCAGCTCTGCGCTGATCCCGATCGCGGTCACGTCTTCACCGACCGGCTGCTGCATGCCCGCGGGCTGGTCGAGACCATGTTCTTGGGCGCAGAGACGATCCGCCCCCTGCTACAGCGCCTGGTCCCAGATGCTATCGTCGAGACGCGGCCGCGGCTTTCTGAACTTGAGTATAGTGGACCAGTCAAGCTTGCCCGCTTACCCCCACGCTCGGCGGTCGTCGCGTTCAGCGCAGGCGAGGTTTATGCGATCGCCGAGCTGATTCGCCGCCGCCGGGGCGGATGTGCCGTGGTCATGGGACGGCTTTCGCCCCGCACTCGGAACGCCCAAGTGGCGCTCTATCAAGAGAAGGAGGTGGATTTCCTGGTCGCGACCGATGCGGTCGGGATGGGCCTTAATATGGATGTCGATCACGTCGCGTTCGCGAGCCTCTCCAAATTCGACGGCCATCAGGTGCGCGGGCTGGCGGCGCCGGAGCTGGCGCAGATTGCTGGCCGGGCTGGCCGCGGCATGCGGGACGGGAGCTTCGGAACGACAGGAGATTGCCCGCCGCTGGGGCTCGATTTGGTCCAGGCGGTTGAGGCCCACAGCTTCGAGCCGCTCTCATACTTATGCTGGCGAAATTCCGAGCTGGATTTCAGCCATGTCGATGCCCTGCTTGCGACGCTCAATGCGGCCCCGCCGCGGCCGGGCCTAGTGCGGGGCAATGACGCGAGCGATTTCGAGACCCTCTCGGCGCTGGCCCGTGATCCCGATACCAGGCAGCTTGCTCGCGGACGCCCCCGGGTTCGGCTGCTCTGGGAGGCCTGCCAAATCCCCGATTTCCGCAAGCTTGCCGACGAGACGCATAATCGGCTCTGTGCCCGTGTGTTCAGCCATCTCGCGCGGGAAGGGGGGGTGCCCACGGATTGGATTGCCGGGCAAATTTCCGCCCTGTCGCGGGGCGATGGCGATATCGATACCCTGATGCAGCGGCTGGCGGGGGTGCGCGTGTGGTCCTACATTGCAGCCCGGGCCGATTGGGTGGCCGATGCGCCGCATTGGCAAGGGCGTGCCCGCGAAGTGGAGGATCTGCTCTCAGACGCCTTGCACGAACGCTTGATCGCCCGGTTCGTCGATCGGCGGGCGGCGCATCTGATTCGCCGCCTCGAAGCGGCCGAGGGCGAGGAGCTGCTTTCGGCCGTAACCCGGCGCGGCGAGGTGGCGGTGGAGGGGCACCATGTGGGCCATATCGGCGGCTTCCGGTTTGTCCCCGACCCGATCGCCGAAGGTGAGCAGAAGCGGCTCGTTTTGCGCGCCGCCCGCCGGGCGCTGCGGCAAGAAGTGCCGCGCCGGGTTGCCGCACTCGAAGCCGCGCCGGGTTCCAGCTTCGATTTTGCCCCAGAGCAGCGGATTGCGTGGCAAGGCGCACCGGTCGCGCGCCTGAGGCCCGGGCCCGCGGCCATCCGGCCCCTGGTGGAAGTGCTCGAGAGCGAATTCCTTGACGGCCCGATGCGTGAGCGTGTGCGCGTCCGGCTGCAGCTTTGGGCTGACGAATTGATCCGACGGGATCTGCGCCCGCTCCTGCAAGCGGCTGAGCACGCCGACCATGCCGCCGACCTCCGCGGTCCCCTGCATCGTCTCGTCGAGCATCTGGGCGTGGTGCCTGGGCCGGCTGATATGATCACAGCCACGGCGCGGGCGCGGCTCAAGCTGCTCGGCGTAAGGGCCGGGCGCTATGCCCTGTTCGTGCCGGACTTGCTTAAGCCACGGGCAATGGCTCTTCGCGCGCGGCTCTGGGCGTTGCGGCACGGCCTGGCCGTGCCCGATCTGCCCTCCCCGGGGCTGGTTTCCCTACCGGCAGGGCCTGATTGGCCGCCCGGCTTTGCCGCGGATTTGGGATGGCTCGAAGCTGGCCCTGTGCTGCTGCGGCTTGATGTCGCCGAGCGTGCCGGGGCCGAGCTTGCTTGGCTCACGCGCCGGACGCCGGCAGCCCTTCCGGCCGGTCTTGCATCCCGGTTCTCCCTCGCGGAGGAAAAACTGCCGCCGGTACTTCGTTGCCTCGGATTCCGGGTTCTGCCCGCCGGCACTCCAGATCCGGGCCAATTCGGGCCGCCATCGCCGGTGATGATCGCTTCGATCCGGCGGCGGCATGCCGCACCCACCGACCGGAGGGTCAGCCGGCCTTACGAAGGCCCCTTCGCCGCCCTTGGTTGTCTTGATCTCTCGTAAGGCTGGTCCTGTGGACCGAGACGCTGTCGAACCCGCAACCGCGTTTCAGAGGCTAGACACCTGGCTTTGGTGTGCCCGCTTTATGCGACAGCGTAGCGAATGTGCCCGCATGGTGACTGAGGGGGCGGTACGGATCAATCGGCAACCCACGGATAAGCCGCATGCCCGGCTCAGGGTCGGCGATGTGCTTACCGTGCCCTGCCGAGGCTCGGTTCGGGTAATCCGGGTTTTGCAGCTCGCGAAACGCCGTGGGCCCGCGAGCGAAGCACGGCGGCTTTATGATGAAATTAGCGAAACTTAAGCCGTCGCGCTTAACGTTGCACTCGACGGGGAAGGGATGAGTTTTGGCTCTCTTGCGCTGTATGCGAATCCTCGCCATATCGCGGCCCCTGAGCTAAACATTCCTTCAAGAGGCTTCCGGGAGCGCTGCGATGACGTACGTGGTCACCGAAACCTGCATACGTTGCAAGTATATGGACTGCGTCGAGGTGTGTCCGGTGGACTGTTTCTACGTCGGCGAGAACATGCTGGTGATCCATCCAGACGAATGCATCGATTGCGGCGTGTGTGAGCCGGAGTGCCCCGTCGAAGCCATCGTCCCGGATAGCGACGACCGGGCCGCGGCCTGGGCTGAGCAGAATCGAACGTACTCGGGGCAGTGGCCCAACATTACGCGCAAGGGCGTTCCGCCGGCTGACGCCGATGAGTGGAAGGACAAGCCCAATAAGGCCGAATTGTTCTCGCCCGAGCCTGGGACGCCATAGAGCCCGATCGCGTGAGGCGGATCGTCGGAAACCTCAATTGCGCTCGAAAACAAACTCAAGGGCGATGGCTTCAGGTTGACCCTTAGACTGTAGGGCTTTCAGCGCGGATTCAGGCTTTCGGCGGTTTCGCCATAACCGATACCGGTACGCCAGACCAGCAGCACGACAATTGAGACAGGTAATGGCGCGGGACAGGTGACGTTCTGGGCCGAACGCGCTATATATAGACGGTATTCGGCAGCCCGCTCCGGTATTCGGCAGCCCGCTCCGAGATTCGGTTAAGGCATAAGCGGGCAGCCGGCTTCCCAAGGAGCGAACCTCCGGTCTTGCGTGCACCTCGCGCAGGCTTGGAGACCGTATGAGATAGAGGATGGGATTGTGTCGACGACGAAGGTGTCCGCAGCGGCCCGGGCTTCGGGCAAAACTTCCGAGCACCCAGCGGTGCCTAAAACCGCCCCGAAACCGTTGACGGCGGGTAAGCCTACGGCCGCCAAGGCAGCTTCGGTCCGCACCCCTGAATTGCGGCCCAATCAGGCTGCGAAATCGTCTGTGGTTACTGCCGAGCCTGACCTGCAACCCCTATCGTCAGAAGGAACCCCTTTGCAAGAACGCCCCTCGGTTCAGGAGAAGGCGGGCGAGGTTGCCGAGGATCAAGTTACTGCGGAACCATCTCGTGCGCAGGTGGCGGCCGAGACTCCCAGGCCGGACCAAACCTCCGAGCGTGCGGATCCGGTCGAGGGTCGAGGGCCGGCGCAGCCGAGGGAGCAGCCAAGGCCCCGCCTGCCGGCCAAAGCAGAGACTTTCGCCGAAGGGGACCATGTCGTTTATCCGACTCACGGAGTGGGCCGGGTCGAGCGCATTGCCACGGAGGAGATCGCCGGGCACCGGTTGGAGCTTATTCACATTACATTTGAGGAAAATCGCATGACCTTGCGGGTGCCGGTCGCTAAGGCCCGAAGCGCCGGCCTGCGCAAGCTCGCTACCCGTCAGATGTTCGACGAGGCGCTCGCAATCCTGAAGGGACGCGCCCGGGTGAAGCGCACGATGTGGTCGCGCCGGGCACAGGAATACGAGGCGAAGATCAACTCCGGCGACCCACTGGCAATTGCGGAAGTGGTGCGCGATCTGCACCGAAACGCTGGCCAGCCGGATCAGAGCTTTTCGGAGCGGCAAATCTACGAAGCCGCGATGGACCGCCTGGCGGCGGAGTTGGCGGCTCTTGAACGCACCGATAAACCCACCGCGGCGGAAAAACTCGCCAACTTCCTCAAGACGGTCTAAGACCACTTCCCTCATGACCCTGCTCCGAGAGCAGAATTTATCCTGCTCTCGCGCCCAGCACGGGGATGCCACGGAATGAAGCTTATCAGCGCCACCCCGAGCCCCTATGCCCGCAAGGTTCGCATCGCCCTCGAGGAAAAGGGGATCGCCTTCGAATTAATAACGGAGATCCCCTGGAACGAGGACACAACCCTTCCAGAATATAACCCGCTCGAGAAACTCCCAGTACTGATCGCCGACGACGGCACCGCGGTCTACGAATCAAGCTACATCCTCGAATGGCTCGAGCGGAAATATCCTCACCCGCCGCTATTGCCGCCCGACGATGACGGGATCCTGGCGGCGAAGCGTTATCAAGTGCTGGCCGATGGCATATGCGATGCTGTGGTTCTTTTGTTCTTCGAAAGGCAGCGGGGGGAACAGTCGTCCGCTCCCTGGATCGCCCGGCAAATGCGTAAGGTGGAGGGCGGCACCGCTGCAATTGCCCAGTCATTAGGTGATGCGGAGTTCGCGGTAAGAAACCAATTCGGCTTGGCGGACATCGCGATGGGTTCGGCGCTTGGCTACATGCGGCTGCGATTGCCGGAATTCGACTTCCGCAACCGCTGCCCAAATCTGGCCTGGTACCAGGACCGGCTGGAGGAGCGGCCCAGCTTCAAGGCCACCGTGCCCTCGCCCCAATCTATCCGGGATGCGGTAGTTTGAGTTAGTGCCGGTATCTGGAGCCGGGGCGTCTTTATCGAGCAGCGTGAATGTCGAACCAATGAAAACCACGCCAAAATAGCCGCTCGATTGGCGTCCGGATTAAGGCCGGCCAAGATTGCCGGACCAAGCCCTCAAGGCCAACAATCTTTTGACTTATTGCGACCTTTGAAGCAACTCTTGTTGCCTCGTCTTTTGTCATCCATGTACCTGGAAGATCGCCTCCGAATAAACCGCTGCTACCTAGCTGAAAATGAATATTCGCAGCGCGACCCTCTATCGGGGGTGTTGGCTCTCGTTGCTCTGGAACACTCCTTTGAGATACAATCTTAAAGCGATAGTAACCCAGTTTGGCCAATTGTCGAACTTGCCGCACAGGCTTATCGTTTTCCACCGAAATGTATCGCGGAAGCTCGTGGACGTGACCTAGGGCTTGAAGGCATATCCAGTCTGCGCCCTCGATGTCGACCTTCATGTAATAGGGGATGCCGTATTTCTCGAAAAGCGTTTCAGGCCGCAGTGACTCAACTTCAATGGGCCGATGACCTGGGCTTCCACGCCGCTCGTTGCGTCTAACCAAGGACTCGTAGAGCGTCCCCCAATCTGAACGACAATCGTTTAAATAGAAACGAACCTTGCCAGCCTTCTCTGCAATCGCAGCGTTCACGATCGTTAATCGACCATCTTGTATTTCACGCTCGAAGCGGTGCGCGTTCCTGTCGCAAAGGTCTGGATTTGCGTCTACAGCAACAACCCGAAATCCTTTCCTCAGATAGAAATCGGTATCTTCGCCTTGGTGCATGCCTATATCGAAAATTAGGTCAGGGGTCATGGAGTCCGGGTCGGGCCTATCTGGTGTCAATAATTGTCGGGCGTGGTTGTCGCCCAGCACGCAAGCCCGGAACCCAGCCACCCAGGCCTGAACGGCAGCCGCTGCGCATCATGGTTGCCCGCAAGTCCGCAGGCGCGGGTTTCCGGGAAGCCGGCGGCGTGGACCGATCGAATTTGGCATCAGCCGCACACTTGGCGTGGCCTCCCGCGCTCCTTCGCCATGACCCGAGCCTGATAGATGCGTCCGAAATCGAAGGCCAGGATCTTCATCTGTGCAAACATCGCCGCTCGGCTTGCAACGAAGATGGCAACCAAGGTGGCAGGAACATGTGCTAAGAACTGGCGAATTAGAAACCTGGGAGCCCCGAATAAGCTTGGCACCGAGAGTGGCTGCTCCTTGAGCTCAATGAAGGAATGAGACTTGCCCGAGCGAAAGAAACGCCGCAGCATCCATTTCCAGCGAACCTGTTCGCAGCCGACAACATGATGTACGCGTGCTGTCGGCGCGAACCCAACTTTATATCCGGCGCGCGCGACACGCCGGACAAAATCTGATTCGTCGCCTAAGAAGGCGTCGGGCCCCACCATGAAATCTTCATCGAAACGAAAATTCCGCGCCACATCGGCGCACATCGCCATGTTACACCCGTAAACATCCCAGACCGGATCATCGGCTTTGATGCCCTCTGGCCGGTCCGGCCGGGTGGCCGACCACATCGCCGCCATTGTGTCATGGTTCTTGAGACAGTATTCCGGAGGCGGAATCTGAAATTTTGGGATAATCGCGCCCCCGAATATACCGATTTCGGGGTAAGCGTCAGCCACCCGTCGCCACTCGAGAAGCCAGTCCGGATCGGGCAGAACATCATCATCGCACAGGACAACAAACTCGTCTCTGATTACCGAAAGCCCAGTATTCAGCGCGCGATTCTTCCCGAGGCGATCCTCAGTAAGCAGAACGATTGGAAGTCGCTCTTTCCAGTGCTCGATTATAGCTGCGGTAGAGTCGCTGCTAGCGTTATTAACTATAACGAGTCGCCAGCCGCCAGGCGGACTTTCCGTTCGCACCAGGGCTTCCAGCGTTTGCCCGATTGTATCCGATCCGTTATGGGTAGCCATCACGACGGTGATCAACTTGCGCCATCCCACTATCACCAGCGCCTCTCGAATAGGCTGCCGAGCGAAGCGCCCCTTTGAACTGGGCCATGCCCTAGAGCGCGATGGCTTGAGGCGGAATCGTCGGAAAGCCTGAATCGCGCTCTCAAAATCAAGAATCCTAGAGCGGGATGACTTGACCTGGAGTCATCCCGCTTAGCCGGCGGAATCGGTTGCCCGATCAGCCATTCCTTCAGCAGCCGCCGGGGGCCCGTCGCAAATCCTCTCGCGCGCCATAACCCTCGCTTGGCGGATACCCCCAAGGTGGGATGCGAGGCTGCGTAAGCAGGCAAAGACCCGGCCCGAATCAAAGCTCGCCGCCGCGATAGGCAGGCGGAGCGTGTCGCGAAGAAGGGGCCTGAACAGCCACCTCGGGGCTCCGAGCAGAGCCCTGTCATGGAATGGTTGCCGTATCGCCTGCGCATGATACCGGGACCGGCCGAAACGATGAAAACGCCGCAGCATCCAGGGCCAGGTGACTTGGTTCGCACCAACGAGGTGTCGGACCTTTGCGCTCGGCGCAAAGCCCACCTTGTGACCGGCTTCCGCAACCCGCGATACAAATTCAGACTCATCGCCCAGTAAGGCTTGAGGCCCCGTCATCAACTGCTCATCGAAACGGAACGCCCGGGCCACGTAAGCTCTGAGGGCCATATTGCAGCCATAGACATCCCAGATCGGTGAATCCGGTTTGGCGCCTTCCGGCTGATTGGGCCGCGTGGCTGACCACAACTCGGCCATGATCGCCACGTCGCTCGTGCAAAAGGCAGGTGGGGGAACCTCGAACTCTGGAACAATCGTGCCCCCGAACATGGCAAGTTCAGGATAGGCGTCAGCTACCCGGCGCCACTCCCGCAACCACGACGGGTCCGGCAGCACGTCGTCATCACAAAGCACCACGAAGTCGCCCTCGATCTCAGCGAGCCCGGTATTCAGTGCGCAGTTCTTGCCGAGCCGCTCCTCGCGCAGGGGCAGCAGGGGTAGTTTGCCCCTCCAGCTCTCGATAATCCGGGCCGTGGCATCCGTGCTTGCGTTATCGACGATGATCAGCTTCCAACCCCCGGACGGATTTTGAAGCTCCGAGAATGCCTCCAGGGTGCGCCCGAGGGTGTCGGCCCCGTTATGGGTCGCCATCAAGACGGTAAGCATCGATCATTCCTGCTGCGCTGGTTCTGATTGTACGTGCTCGCTTACAGGTCAGGTACGTCGAGATCAACCGCAGGTGGCTTATGCCAGGACGGGATGCCGGGCTACCCGGCCTCTGCTATCTGCTTCACACCGAATACCCGCGCACGCTCACGGAGCGCCCCGATTCGGTCCGCAAACGGGGGAGCTGCGAATGGGGCGAAACGTTCCCAGCGCCGGAGCAGAACACGGCGGTTGCAACAGAGGAAAAGGCTGGCCAGCCAGCCCTTGCCCGGTACGCGAACCAAGCCTTCTTCCGTGTCGATATCGTAGGGGTGGCAATAGGTCCAGCGAACCTGATCCCCAAGCTGGGCGGCGAGCCAGCGAAGCCGCCAGGGCGGGAGATACCGCAGATACATTCCACCCAAAAACGCCAAGCTGAATCGGCCGATCTGACCCACCGGGCACGGAATCTCGAGCACGCCATTAGACCAGAGGAAGGGTTGCGGCGGTGCTCCCGGCCAGCCATGGGCGAGGCCGCGGCCGGGTAGAACGCTTGATGAGTATAGGAATCCGGCTTCACCAATCGCCTCCACAGCCCAGGCGGTCGCAGGCGTAAGAGAGAACTCGGGCGCCCGGAACCCAACCACCCGACCCCCCGCCCAATCCTCCAGCTGGGCACGGGCATCCGCAAGCGCCGCGCCAAAATGGGCGCGATTTTCCTCCGTTAGCGGCCTATGCCGGAAGCTGTGGCAAGCCACCTCATGGCCACGCCTGGCGATCTCGCGGACCAGCCCGGGAACGTCGGCAGCAAGGCTCGCGTCAATAAAGAAGGTCGCGCGAATGGCAAATCGCTTGAAGAAGCCGAGTAGGGCTGTGGTGTTTGCGACACACCGGTCCCGCCCCTGACCCCGGCGATA
>JAFAHH010000419.1 GCA_019237355.1 Acetobacteraceae bacterium
GATCGATCCCGGCCAAGGGTTCGTCGAGGAGAATGTAGCTGGGCTGGGTGGCCAGCGCCCGTGCGATCTCGACCCGCCGCCGCTCGCCCCCGGAAAGCGCGAGTGCTGGCGTGCGGCGAAGATGCGCGATGCCAAACTCGGCCAGCAGCTCGTCCAGGATCAGATCGCGCCGGTCGGGATCAGGCTCGGCGACCTCCAGCACCGCGCGGATATTTTGTTCCACATTGAGGCCGCGAAAGACGCTTGCTTCCTGCGGTAGGTACCCGATGCCGAACCGGGCCCGGCGGTACATTGGCAAGCCGGTCAGATTCATGCCGTCCAGCATGATCAACCCGGTATCCGGCTTAACCAGGCCGACAATCATGTAAAAAGTGGTTGTCTTGCCCGCGCCATTGGGACCGAGCAGCCCCACCGCTTCGCCGCGCTGCACCCGGATCGATACGTTGCGCACGACGGGGCGCTTCTTATAGGTCTTGCCCACGCCTTGGGCGGCAAGCCCGTCCGTGGAGGCGGTTGCACCGCCGTGCACGACCCGAAGCTCTGCGCCGGGCTTGATTTCGTTCATCGGCGCGAGCCTTTCTGCGCTGGCTGGTCGGGGAGGAGCGCGGCGCCCGTATTGCGGTTCGTCGCATCATTGGGAAGCACGAGACCTTGGACGCGTTCGTGTGGGTCCGAGAGCAGGCGGGCGACACCAGTCTTGAGGTTCACTTCCGCTTCCGAGCCATTGAGCTGATTCTGCCCGCGCGTAATCCGCACGTGACCGCCGACCCGTGCGATCCCCGTGTCCGGCACGTATACGCCGCGGTCCCCGGTAACGGTGTCGGTGGCCGTCCGGATCGAAACGTGGCCGAATGCTTCGACCCTTTCCAATTTCCCCGAAGCGAGCGGGTCCTGCTCCGCCGAGGGCTTATCGCCCGGCTTGCTGGCGACCTTGGTGGCTTGCTGCGGCGCCTGGCCCGGGTGCGGGGCATCGGTTGTATATGCAACCAAAGTGTCAGCGGCAAGTCGCCTTCCGTCATTGGTAACCACTACCGCATCGCCGCGTGCTACGGCCATATGCTTTTGTGTCCAGTACTCAAGAGTGTCCCGGGCTGTTAGTACATCGTTTGGCGTGGTCAGCTTTAAGTCCCGTCCGGTCATCACCAGGACGGCCTGGTCGATGTCGTAAATAGCGTGATCACCCTGGGCGCGGTCGGTCGGGGTGTAGATCAGTACATGGCCCTCGGCCTCTACCCGATAAATTTCATTGCCGGACGTGTCCGCATTTGCCTCTAATCCCGTCTTGTCTGGCTGAGGTGGCGGTTGAGGCGTGCTCTGGGGGGCATTGGCTTTTTTCCGGTAATGCGCAATCAGCCGGTCGGCATCGACCGTTACATTGCCGCGCACGGCCCGGGCATTTCCACGGGCAATTACCACCCGTTCGTTCTGCCGCCATTCGAGCCCGTCGACCGCGGTGACGGTAATCGGCCCTCCGTGGGAAAGATCAATTTGCTGCCCCAGCGCCGGGGTCGGAAGTAGCAGAAGCAGCAATGCCAAGCAGCGGCGCACGCCAACCGCACTGGACCCCGAGTTCGACTCGAGCCATCGCGCTCTCGCCCGGCGGGTCTTGATCATTCCTTGCTTCCGTTCAGCACCAGCTTGGCGGGCCCGGCGAACTGCACGACCTCCCCCTTATCCGTAAGGGTGAAGCCGCCATCTGCGTCGAGGACGCCGAAAGGACCCTCGGCGTGCGTCCGCTCGGCACTCGCGGCGGCGCCCGCTTTTAGGTCGATGGTTGCCGCCTCGGTTCGCATCGTCGTTCCGTCATCGCGATACAGAAAGACCTCGTGCGAGAGATCGAGCTGATTCGCGTGCTGCATGAATACGCCCTGCTTGCTCTGCAGCAGCATCCAGGTGCCATTTTCAAGCGTGATGTCGCCCTTCGGCGTGGTTAGGTTCACCCGCTCGGGCCCGACCTGTTGCGCGATTTCGGCTGTGACTGTGTAGGGCCGGCCGCGTTCGTCCACGCCACGATAACGCGCATCGACGAGGGTGGCGCCGTCCATGGCCGTTGTCATACGCCGGAACGCGACCCGTGCCTCATTACTTTCCCGGTCAAACTCGGGCCACAAGGCAATCGCGGCTAACAGGGCCAGAGCAGCCGCTGGCAGCACCCACTTACTGATGCGTACCATCCAGCGGCGGCGCGCAAGTCCACCAGCAGTTGGGGTCCGCCGAACCTTTCGGGCGGAAGCGTCCAGCAGCCGCTGCCCGGGTCGGCTTCCAGACCGGCGCGGCTCGGGCAATGGCGAGACGTTCATCGCAACCCGGCCCGCAGCAAGTCGTGGATATGGAGAATTCCGATCGGCGACCCGTCCAGATCAATGACGAACAGAGTGGTGATTGGACGCTCGCCGGCATTCATCTCGTGCAGCGCCTCGGCAGCAAGGGCGTCCGGGCCGATTGTGCGCGGCCTCGGCGTCATGATCTCGCCCACCGACCGGCCGAACAGCCCCGGCCCCATAGCCCGGCGCAGGTCGCCATCCGTGATGATCCCAACCAGCTTCCGACCGTCGCCGCTGACCACTCCGAGGCATCCAAAGCGCTTCTCGGTCATGAGCAGCAGCGCATGGTCCATCCCAAGATCGGGCGTCGCGAGCGGAACCGCATCGCCGGTGTGCATCAGATCGCACACCCGGCGTAGCCGGACGCCAAGCCTTCCGCCGGGGTGGATTTGTTGAAAATCGGCCTCAGTGAAACCGCGCCGGGTCAGCAAGGCAACGGCAAGGGCATCGCCTAACGCCATCTGCATGGTCGTGCTGGTGGTGGGGGCCAAGCCGATGGGGCAGGCTTCCGCCGCGCGCGGGAGTACCAAAGCCACGTCGGCGGCACGGGCCAGCGCGGAGTCCGCCCGGGCAGTAATCGCAATGAGGGGCAGGCCAAAGCGCCTGGTGTGGGCGACCAGATCGGCAAGCTCGGCGGTCTCGCCCGAGTTCGAGAGGGCCAACACCGCGTCGACCGCGGTGATCATCCCAAGGTCGCCGTGCGAGGCTTCGGCCGGGTGGACAAAAAAAGCGGGGGTTCCGGTTGAGGCCAGGGTGGCCGCCACCTTGCGCGCGACTAGGCCAGATTTGCCCATCCCAGACACGACGACCCGGCCAGCCACGCCTTCCAGCAGATCGAGCGCGCGGATAAACGCGCCATCCAGGGCGGCGGCAAGCGCCCTTAAGCCCGCAACTTCGGTTGCGAGCACCGATCGGGCGGCTTCCAGATCCTCGTGCAGCTTCTCGCGCAGCGGCGCAACGGCCGTACTCATTTGACTTGGCTCTCATAGTCTCGCTGGCGCCTGTATGCGGGGATGCGGCGCGCCGGGTCAACTGAAAGCGGTCAGGGAACCGGTGTTCCAGACAAAAATCATGCCAGCTTTGACTTTTAGGGCGAGGGCTTGACGCGGAATCGTTCGCTTCAGCACCGGTTAAGCAAGCATGCCCCATTGGCCGATGCCAAAGAGCTGGCGCAGAAAATCACCCGCCTCGGCTTTAGCTGTACCCTGACCCGCCAAGTCTCAGAGCCCTAGTTTCTGTCTAGACCGGAAGCGCTCCAGAATGAGAACGCGGCATCTACTCTGCAGCAACTGGCGCTAGATTGGCTCGGTGTCGAGCGCGTAGCCGGCGGAGCGGACCGTTCTTACAATGTCGCGCTCGCCCTCGCTATTAATGGCCTTTCGCAGCCGCCGGACATGCACATCGACGGTTCGCGGCTCGACGTGAATGTCATGTCCCCAGACCGCATTCAGCAGTTCTTCGCGCGAGAATACGCGCTGAGGATTCTGCATCAGGTACGCGAGCAGCCGAAATTCGGTAGGACCGAGGTGAATAGCGCGGCCGTTCCGGCGAACGCGGTGCGCTTCTAAATCGATGGTCATATCAGCAAACGATAGCTGCCCCTTGGCCGGGGCCATGTTGCTGCGCCGAAGCAGGGCGCGGATCCGGGCGACCAACGCATCCATGTTAAAAGGTTTGGTGATGTAGTCGTCAGCGCCCGAGTTGAGGCCGCGAATGGTATCCTGATCCTCGGTGCGCGCCGTCACCATAATCACCGGTAAATGGCGCGTCTCAGAGCGCCACCTTAGCTGGCGGCAGACTTCGAGCCCGGACATAACGGGCAGCATCCAATCGAGCAACACGAGATCCGGCGGCTGCTCTTCGATCCGCATCAGCGCTTCCGGGCCATCGGCCGCCTCTTCCACCCGAAATCCCTGTTTTTCCAAATTGTAGCGCAACATCATCGCAAGTGCCGCCTCGTCTTCCACGACTAGGACGACTGGCTTAGATAAGGTGGCCAGCGCTTCTGACATGCTTTTCCCGGCTACTCCTTCGGACGGACCACGGCATAAGGAGAAGTGTCGCTTTTCGGCCGCGCTTCCAGCAGCGGCTCGCCTTTGACCGCGTAGTACAGCCGTTCCGCGATATTGGTCGCGTGGTCGCCGATCCGCTCCAGATTCTTAGCAATGAAAAGTAGGTGCGTGCAGGATGTAATGTTGCGTGCATCCTCCATCATGTAAGTGATCAGCTCGCGGAAAATCGTCGTGTAGATATCGTCGATCGCTTGGTCGGAACGCCACGCCTCCATCGCCGCTTCGGCGTCATTTTCGCCGATTGCATCGATCACCCGTTTAACATTCTGTTGCACGAGCCGTGCCATTTGCGCAAGCCCGGCGAGGCTGAAGGGCAAGGTGAATTGATCCAGCACGATGCTGCGCTTTGCGGCGTTGACGGCATAATCCCCGATGCGCTCGAGATCGCTGCTTATTTTGAAGGCAGCGACAATCAGCCGTAGATCTTCGCCGACCGGCTGGCGCAATGCGAGTAAGCGAATCGCAAACTGCTCGATTTCACGCTCGAGCGCATCGACCCCTGGATCTCCCTCGACTGCTCGCACCGCCGTCTCAGAATCCCGCGACATGATCGCCTCGGCCGCCATCGCAATCTGATTCTCGACGATGCCTCCCATCTCGATAATCATATCGCGGAGCCGCCGCAGCTCCTGGCCGTAGCTCCTTACGACGTGCTCCGGTGTGCCGGACATGCTTTTATCCTTTCTGCCGATCAGCCGAACCGGCCAGTAATATATTCTTGGGTGCGGCGCTGCTTGGGCGCCGTGAAGATCTGCGAGGACTCGCCGACTTCCACGAGCTCGCCCAGATAGAAGAAGGCGACACGATCCGCACACCTTGCGGCCTGCTGCATATTGTGCGTCACGATCGCGATCGTGAACTCGCTTTTCAGCTCATCGATCAGCTCCTCGATTTTCAGCGTGCTGAGTGGATCGAGTGCGCTCGTCGGCTCATCAAGCAGAATCACATCGGGCCGGACCGCAATCGTTCGTGCAATACAAAGCCGTTGCTGTTGACCCCCCGATAGGCCCAACGCCGGCGCATGCAGCCGGTCTTTCACTTCTTCCCAAAGAGCGGCGCGCGTTAATGACCAGTGGACCCGTTCGTCCATCTCGGATTTGGAAAGCCGTTCGTGCAAGCGCACACCAAACGCGATATTGTTGTAGACCGTCATCGGAAAAGGCGTGGGCTTTTGAAACACCATGCCGACCCGGCCGCGCAGAGCATTCACATCAATATGCGGCCCGATAATATTCTGCGCATCCATCATCACCTGGCCCGTCGCACGCTGACCGGGGTAGAGGTCGTACATGCGGTTGAGGCAGCGCAATAGGGTGGACTTACCGCACCCGGAGGGGCCGATCATTCCGGTCACCTGCCGCTCGGGCAAGTCGAGATTGATCCCCTTGAGGGCCTGGAGCGGACCATAAAAAAAATCGAGGTCGCGGATCGCAATCCGCGGTTCTGCCTTCTGCGGAGATGGGCGCTCACCGCTCACCAGGACTCGTACCCGCTGCTCTGCTTGGTTCATGCTGATGCTCATGGATTTCACATAGGCTTAACGGCGCCCTTGGACGACGGTACGGGCCAGAAGGTTGATCGCCAAGACGCCAGCCGTGATCAG
>JAFAHH010000421.1 GCA_019237355.1 Acetobacteraceae bacterium
TAGGCGGGATTGATATTGACCAGGACCAACCCGGCCTTGGCGGTCGCGAACTGGGTGACTACCCATTCGGCATTGTTCGGAGACCAAATGCCAACGCGGTCGCCGGGTTCAAGCCCGAGAGCTAGCAAGCCGGCCGCGAAAGCATCCACCCTCTCGCCCAGCTCGCGATAGGTCCAGCGAACACCGTGCTGGCGCACAATCAGGCCCGGGCGGTTACCCCAGCGCGCGACGGTTCGGTCGAAATTGACCCCAATTGTCTCCCCGACCAGCGGCGAATCCACCGCGCCGTGAACGTAACTGAGTGCGTCCGCGCTCATGCATCCCTCCCACCCATTTCGCATCCCGCAACATTACCGCTCCTCCCGGGCGAAGGTGACGAGCTCGGTGCCTTCTTCCACCATCTCGCCCGCCCGATGGCGGAGCGTCTCGATGGTTCCATCCAGCGGCGCCGATAAGGTCAGCTCCATTTTCATTGCTTCCAAAACCAGCAACGGCACGCCTTTTTTGACCCGCGCCCCCGGCTCGATCAGCACGCGGGACACTCGGGCGGGGATCGGGGCGATCAGCTTGTCCTCGCCTGCCATTTCCAGCCTGGGCGGGGCGAGCGGATCGACCTGATGCAGTACGTGGTTCCGCCCCGCCAAAATTACGGTCAGCTCGGCCCTACGGCGGACCACGCGGGCCCGGTGCGATATGCCGTCAACCCGCAGAAACATTCCTGCCTCGCTCTCGGCGGCCTCCGCCTGTACGGACCCGGCCGGCAGATCGAGACGGAAGCTTCCGCCCGCCTGGGGATGGGTTCTCACCGTTAACGTCTCCTCGCCGCGGCGGAACCTCAGATCTTGATAGCCCTCGCCGTTGAGCCGCCAGGCATCGGCGACATCCCAGGGGGACCACCGGTCGCCTGAGCGCTCCGCCTTTCCCTGCTTCGCCGCGCGCTGCTCGGCGAGCACGGCGAGTGTCGCGGCGGCCCACACGGCCGTTTCGTCGGCCTCGGGAAGCCTCGGTGTGATGGCGGGCAGGAGCTCATCCGCGTGCCGCGCGATGAAGCCCGTGTCCAACCTGGCCTGTTCGAATGCAGGATTGTCTACGATGGCACGCAACAAGCCCAGATTGGTTTGCACCCCGACCACCTCGTACTCGGAGAGCGCCCCCGCGAGCCGGCGTACGGCAGCCGGGCGATCCTCGCCCCAAACAATCAACTTTGCGATCATGGGGTCGTAATAGGGCGTAATCTGGTGGCCCTGCCCCACCCCGGTATCGACACGAACATGCGCGGCTTCCCGGGGCTGACGGAGATGCACGAGCGTGCCGATCGAGGGCAGAAAGTCGCGCGCCGGATCTTCGGCATAAACCCGCACCTCGATCGCATGTCCCCGAATCCCAAGCTGGTCCTGGATCAGTGGCAATGGCTCGCCCGAGGCGACCCGTAATTGCCACTCGACCAGATCCTGGCCGGTGATCATTTCGGTAACCGGATGCTCGACCTGCAGCCGGGTGTTCATTTCCATGAAATAGAATACCTCGCCTTCGGCAATGAACTCGACCGTGCCGGCGCCGACATAGCCGACCGCACGCGCCGCCGCGATCGCCGCTTCGCCCATGAGGCGGCGCCGAGGCGGGTCCATGCCAGGCGCTGGCGCTTCCTCCACCACTTTTTGATAGCGGCGCTGGATGGAGCAATCGCGCTCGAACAGGAATGCGAAGTTCCCACGGGTGTCCGCGAAGACCTGGATCTCGATGTGGCGCGGCCGGGTCAGGTATTTTTCGACCAGAACCCGGTCATCGCCAAACGAGGACCGGGCCTCGCGCTTGGCCCCTTCGATTGCTGTCTCGAGATCGGAGGGACGCTCGACAATGCGCATCCCCTTCCCGCCCCCGCCCGCGGAGGCCTTGATCAGCACGGGATAGCCGATCCGCGCCGCTGCTTCGCTAACGGTTTGGAAGTCCTGGGCCTCGCCGTGGTAGCCTGGCACCAGGGGCACGCCCGAGCGCTGCATGATGGCTTTCGACTCGGCCTTGGACCCCATGGCGCGGATGGCACCCGGCGGCGGCCCTATAAACACGACCCCGGCCTGGGCGCAGGCGTCGGCAAAGTCCGCATTTTCGGAGAGGAAGCCGTAGCCGGGATGGATCGCTTCGGCGCCCGAACGGCGTGCTACGTCGAGAATCTTATCGATTGCTAAGTAGCTTTCGCGGGCTGGCGGCGGGCCGATTGGCCAGGCCTCATCGGCCAAATCGACATGCAGCGCACGGGCATCGGCCTCGGAATATACCGCAACGGTGGCGATGCCGAGGCGCTTGGCGGTTCGAATAACCCGGCAGGCGATCTCACCACGATTGGCGATCAGTATCTTCTGAAACATTGCCCGGCTCACATTCGGAACAGGCCGAACCGCGTTGCCGGGATGGGCGCGTTCAGGCTCGCCGACAGGCCGAGGGCGAGGACGCGCCTGGTGTCGGCTGGGTCGATAACCCCATCATCCCACAGCCGGGCGCTGGCGTAATACGGATGACCCTGGGTTTCGTATTGCTCCCGGATGGGGGTCTTGAATGCCTCCTCTTCCTCGGCCGGCCAGGTTTGGCCACGCGCCTCCATCCCATCCCGCCGCACTTGCGCCAGCACGGAGGCTGCTTGCTCCCCGCCCATCACGCCAATTCGGGCGTTGGGCCACATCCAAAGGAAGCGCGGCGAGTAAGCCCGGCCGCACATTCCATAGTTGCCGGCCCCGAAACTGCCGCCGATGATCACGGTGAATTTCGGCACGGAGGTTGTGGCCACGGCGGTCACCATTTTTGCGCCGTCCTTGGCAATGCCGCCCGCCTCATATTTGCGGCCGACCATGAAACCGCTGATGTTCTGGAGAAAAATTAGAGGAACGCCGCGTAGGGAGCAAAGCTCGACGAAGTGCGCGGCTTTCTGTGCGCTTTCCGAGAATAGAATCCCGTTGTTCGCAATGATCCCGACCGGATAACCCCAAATATGGGCGAAGCCCGTCACCACGGTCGGCCCATACAGGCGCTTGAACTCGTCGAATTCGCTATCGTCCACCAGGCGGGCGATCACCTCATGCACATCGTAGGGCTGGCGGAGGTTGGCCGGGACCACACCGTAGAGCTCGGCCGGGTCGTAGCGCGGTGGGGTAGGTTCGCGAACGGCAAGCTGCGGCTGTTTCACGCCATTCAGATTGGCCACGATGTTGCGGGCGATTCCGAGGGCGTGGGAGTCGTTCTCGGCGTAGTGGTCGGTCACGCCGGAAACCCGGCTATGGACATCGGCGCCGCCCAGCTCCTCAGCCGATACCACCTCGCCGGTTGCGGCCCTTACCAGCGGGGGCCCAGCCAGGAAAATGGTGCCTTGATTCCGGACGATCACGGTTTCATCCGACATCGCAGGGACATAAGCACCCCCGGCGGTGCAGGAACCCATTACCACCGCAATCTGCGCAATCCCCTGCGCGGACATGTTGGCCTGGTTGTAGAAGATGCGGCCAAAATGGTCGCGATCTGGGAATACCTCGTCTTGGTTGGGAAGGTTCGCGCCCCCGGAATCGACCAGATAAATGCACGGCAAACGGTTCTGTAGCGCTATCTCCTGGGCGCGGAGATGCTTTTTTACGGTAAGCGGGTAATAGGTGCCGCCCTTCACGGTTGCGTCGTTCGCAAGGATCATGCACTCGCGCCCCGAAACGCGGCCAATCCCGGTGATGATGCCGGCCGAGGGTACCTCGCCGCCATACATGCCGTGCGCCGCTAATTGCCCCATTTCGAGCAACGGCGAGACGGGATCGATCAAGGCGCGAATCCGGTCACGCGGCAGTAGCTTACCGCGCCGGAGGTGACGCTGCCGGGCGACCTCACCGCCACCCTGGCGGATGCGGTCGGCGAGTTCGCGGAGGTCCTGGACGAGGCCGTGCATGGTTTCCGCGTTTGCCTGGAACTCGCCGGATCGCGTATCCACGCTTGATTCAAGTACGGGCATTTTAAAGGACCTCGCTCCAGAAGGCGGCTAGGCGGTTTCGTTAAACAATTCACGGCCGATCAACATACGCCGAATCTCGCTCGTACCGGCGCCGATCTCATAAAGTTTCGCATCCCGGAGCAGGCGACCGGTCGGGTATTCGTTGATGTACCCGTTACCCCCAAGCGCTTGGATCGCTTCCAGCGCCATCCAAGTTGCTTTCTCAGCCGAAAACAGGATTGCGCCGGCCGCGTCCTTGCGCGTCGTCTGGCCGCGATCGCAGGCCCGGGCGACGGTATAGACATAGGCTTTGGCGGCGTTCATTACCGTATACATATCGGCGATTTTGCCTTGCATAAGCTGAAATTGCCCGATCGGCCGGCCGAACTGCTTGCGCTCATGGACATAGGGCAACACCACATCCATGCAGGCTTGCATGATCCCAAGGGGACCGCCGGACAGCACCAGCCGCTCGTAATCGAGGCCGCTCATCAGCACATTCACACCCCGGCCGGGGGCGCCAAGCACGTTTTCTTCCGGAACCTCGCAATTCTCGAATACCAATTCGCAGGTGTTCGAGCCGCGCATGCCGAGCTTATCGAGTTTCTGGGCCGTGACGAAGCCTTTGAACCCTTTCTCGATCAGGAACGCGGTGATCCCGCGCGGCCCGGCCTCCGGATCGGTCTTCGCATAGACGACGAGCACGTTGGCTTCGGGCCCGTTGGTGATCCACATCTTATTACCGTTCAGCAGGTAGTAGCCGCCGCGCTTTTCGGCTCGCGTGCGCATGCTAACGACATCGGAACCCGAGCCCG
>JAFAHH010000427.1 GCA_019237355.1 Acetobacteraceae bacterium
GCACGCACCACGCGAATGGGTTGGCGCTGCGACCACAGCGCTAAAGCTTTCTTTGAGAAACTCCACTACTCCGCGCGCTGGTCCGCAGTTGCCGCTGCGCAACCAGCCGTGGAGTAGAAAGTGAGCTTCCGCTAGAACCGCCAACAGCGGGTGATGACTGGGGCGGCCGTGCTTGCGCGGGTTGTGCCCTTTGAGCGAGCCCTCCTGCTCGCCATAGCGCTCTAACACAGTCGAGTCCAGATCCAGGCTGAAACCCTCGGCGCGCTGGGGCAAGCGCTGCATCTGCCATTCCGATAATGGCGCGTAGAGCTGGTGAACCTCGCGCATGCCAAAGCGCCGAAACAGATTGCGGATAGTGTCATCGCTCGGAAAGCGTGTGATCCCGAGCAAAGCCTGCAAGGCGCGATCGCCGCGCAACCAGTTGGCGTGGTCGCGGTGGGATCGATCTGGTTATGCGACCGCCAGCGAATCGGCATGTGACGGCGAATCTCACCCGTCAAGTCAATGCGCTGCAAAAAACTCGACAAACACCTTCATCCCGCCAAACGGCGTGACGGCCCGCTGCGTCTCTCGCACGATCAGCCGCTCATTCGATAACAGAGCAAGTATTTCCCGCCGGACTGAACTGTCCGCTGCTTCTGCACTCATCTCCTTGTTGTCTCAAACACATGCCCACTGTCACTCAATTAAATTCGGAATCCAGGTTAAATTCGGAATCCAGTTTTAGTTCGCGACCCGCCGGCGCGCCATCTCTGCTAGGGAACCGCCATTGCATTCGGGTTCACGCATGGGCGTTAGCTCAGGCCGGAGACTAAAAAGAGGTCGGAGTAAACGTAGACGCGAGAGTAGACGTACGTTTCCAGGTCGCGAGCGAACTGTATCGGGAAGGTTTGCGCGATACCAGTGGAATCGGCGGGATCGATGCGACGGAACGGGGTGGAATGGCCGGTTGCAGTGTCGAGGATAGAGAGCGGGATCGACTTGCGGTCGACGCCGCGGATGAGCAGGCGGCCGGAATCGAGGAACAGGACGGGATATGCCATTTTGGGAAGCGAGATAGTGCGTATGTGGCCGTCAGCCAGATTTAAAATGACGATTTCGCATTTTTCGCTTGCGCCTGCTGCAAAACGGCCGCTAGGTTCGATGACGGCATCATCGAGCTGGAGCAATGGGTTAACGAGTTGCGGAGGTTCAGTGAGCCGCTGACGATAGATGCCGTCTGGTTTCCCCGGATAATGGCCGAAAACAAGGATCTCGCGAGCATCAGGAAAGAACTTGCTCCAACGGTAAACGAAGCCATGGCTTGGAACAGGTCGGGTGGTTTTGGTGGCCACGGAAATGAAGGAAAGCCTGGAGGGATCGGCGGCATCCTGGGCCAGGACGGAACCGCCATCGCTGGAGAGATCCATGGCGCGCCCCGGGGCCACGCGCTCCGACGACGACGAACCGCGACGACGAATGAAGACGCTGTAGCCGGCGCCGCCTCTGCTACCGCTTTCGTCGAAAAGCACGGTGTTGCCGTCGGCACTGATCGCAGCGGCGCGGGACCAGTCAAGCCATGAGATGTCCTGCTCCGGGGAATGTGCTCTGTCGCCGAGAAGCATGGTCATGTGCGCGCTGCTTCTGGTGATCAGTATCTGACCAGACCGCGAGATGTCGCGCAGCTCGAGACCGCCGGGAACCTTGGAAACGAGGCGCGTTTGCGCATTGAGGTTAACGGCCCAGAGCGACTTTTCAACACCGGAGTGCGCGGCGGTGAACCAGACCTCGGTTCCGGAAGGGTTCCAGGCGAGGCCCCCAAGCGACCCCCAATCCTGCGTGAGGACGAGTCTTTGCCCGCTGGCGGCATCGAGCAGAGCGATGTGGCCGGCGTCATCCATGGGGGCCGGATGCTCTGCGAAGACCAGCTGCTTACCGTTTGGCGAGACGCGCAGATCGCTGAGCCATTGCGAGGATTGGTAGAGTCTGTGACCGACCGGATATTGAACCGCAAAGAAAGTTCCGACGGCTGTGATGAGGGCGAGCGAGCGGTTGGGACCCCAATCGACGCTTCGGAAGTGGCCGGCGATGGGCTGAGGCGCGGTGCCGTTCAGGGAAGCGAATTCGAGCAGCGGAGGATCACCGTTTACGGGCCTGGCGAAGAGGCCGAATTCTGTTGCGGAGATGATGCCGGCGAGCCTGGCATTCGAAAGGTTCAGGTCCTTCGCTCGGCGGCCGTCAGGCGCGATGGAGAACAGGCGGCTGGGCGCGCCGTCCCATTCAGCGCTATAGATGATGTGTTGGCCATCCAGCGTGAAACGCGCGTCGCTGACGAAACCTTTACGGAACGTCAGGCGGCTATAGGAGACTTCGCCGGGAGTCAGGCGCAGCATCACCACGGTAACGGCGAGAACCAGCAGGCCAGCGGCGATGGCGGAAAGCAGGGCTCGCGAGCGGCGGAAAAATTGTGGAGACGGAGGCGTACGTGCCAACTCGGGCCCTTCCGGCGGAGGTGGAACGGCAATCGCGGATGCCGGTGACGGCTGCTTACCTTGCTCGTAAGAAAATTCGACGGGCGCAAGGAAACGATAGCCGAGGCGGGACAGCGTCTCGACATAGACCGGGTGTTCAGCGGAGTCGCCCAGGGCGGCGCGAAGGCGATTGACGGCGGTGTTCAGGCCGCTTTCAAAATCGACAAAGACATCGGAGGCCCAGAGGCGGGTGCGTAGCTCCTCGCGAGTCACGAGACGTCCGGGAGCTTCGACCAATGCAGCGAGAATCTGAAATGCCCGGTGTTGGAGGCGAACGCGCACTCCATACTTGCGCAGTTCTCCAGTATCCAGCCTCAGCTCGAATGGCCCAAAGCGGGCCGAGAGCGGAGTTGAGGAAGGTGAGGCGTTGCGGACCAGCTGTGACATACAAAAGCTTGGGGGTTCTAGAGGAGCAAGGGCGATGCCAACCCGGAAAGCCTTGGAAAAGCCGGGCGAAGCATGATATCGACGGCAACTGCCAAGCGGTAGCGGAGACTAAGCTGTCGCGTTTCGCAACAAGTTTGCCGCGAAACGCGACCGCCGAGCGAGGTTAGAAAAAGAAAATGCGAGGCGATCAAAAAGTCAGCTTCAGAGCAAGGGTGATTTGCCGTGGATTACTGGAAAATCCCTGGCTCCACTGTTCAAAGATGCTGGAGCCGGGCGTAAAGGTGTTACGCGCTAAATCCCCAAGCGACGTGCCCTGAGCGTATCCACCCCCAGCCGGGCCGAACGGATGGACGTCATTGACGTATCCGCCCACATACTGCGGATGGTTGAAGATATTGAAGGCCCGTAACGAGAATTCGAGCCGGAAACGCTCAGCAATGGTGAA
>JAFAHH010000435.1 GCA_019237355.1 Acetobacteraceae bacterium
TCAGAATATTCTAAATTGAGGAACAGACGGCTCGCTTTGCTCGCCGATTGCTGTTGGCGACAATCGAATGTTCGCCGTGTTTTCAGGGGAGGCACCGCCGGTGCGATCAAAATGATCGGGCGTGCCGAACGTCAACAGTTTTGGAGACATCAGCATGGCTACCCAGAATGATCGGCATGGAACTGGCAGACATCCGCACAAGAGTACGGAAGAGCCCTATCCGCACAGGCGCGAAGCCCAGGAACACAGCGGCCGGGACCAGGGTAAGAGCCATCAGGGCCAGGGTCGCGGCCAGCACTCAGGCGAGTCGTCCTCGCAGCGTGGCGCAGCCCGCTCCTCTCAGGGCTCATCGCAAGGCCGCTCCTCGCAGTCCTCGTCGGATGACGCCGATCTGAAGCGGCGCGAGTATCGCGACGAAAAGGGTGAGGTTCATCACCATACCCGCACTTATATGGAGCAGCACGGCGGCAAGAGCGACAAGTAACTCTGCCTGGCGGCGGGAGCCGGCAATGGGCTCCCGCCGCGCTTGCCGGTTGATTGCCTGGTCAGGAGCTGGGCCAGTCGCTCTGAACAACGCCGATGGCGCTATGGGCAGTGAAACGCTGCCTGAAATCTTTAACCAGTGAAAACTCAAGCTCGATGGAGGTGAATATGGCTGAACGGCGGCCCCTTGCCATTGTCACCGGTGCTTCCACCGGTATTGGCTATGAACTCGCCAGATGCTGCGCGCAAAACGGCTTTGATCTCGTGATCGCGGCCAACGAGCGGCAAATAAACGAGGCGAGTCGGGAACTGCAGAAGTTAGGCGGCAATGTCGAAGCCGTTGAGGCTGATCTTGCCACGCTGAATGGAGTCGACACGCTCTATGCCGCGGCAAAACGCATGAACCGGCCAGTCGACGCGCTATTGGCCAATGCCGGCCGGGGATTGGGTAAGGCGTTTCTCGATCAGGACTTCAGCGATGTGAAGAGCGTGGTCGAGACCAACATCACTGGCACGCTTTACCTGGTACAAAAGGTCGGGCGCGACATGCGCGCACGCGGCGCTGGACGCATTCTGATCACCGGTTCAATTGCCGGTCTGATGCCGGGGACCTATCAGGCGGTCTACAATGGCAGCAAGGCGTTTCTCGATTCGTTTTCCTATGCATTGCGGCACGAGCTGAAGGACAGCGGGGTTTCTGTCACCTGCCTGATGCCGGGCGCCACCGAAACCGAGTTCTTCGAGCGCGCCGACATGCTCGACACGAAGATCGGGACGGAAAAAAAGGACGACCCCGCTGACGTGGCCAAGCAGGGCTTTGATGCGATGATGCGCGGCGATGGTCAGGTGATCACCGGATGGCAGAACAAGTTGCAGGCGGCCATCACCCGGATCACTCCCTCGGATACGCTCGCGGAGATGCACCGCCGCCAAGCCGAACCGGGCACTGCTGCTGCCGAGTAGTTATAGGCGCCAGATCTGACCCGCGCAGCCGGGGAAGAGGATTGGGTCCCGCCAGCAATGAACGCTGACGGGACCCTTTGGCTCAGATCTTGTCGTAGCTCTTATCGAATTCGTCTACCTGACGCTGCGCCTCGTCACGGGCAATTCCGTAGCGCTCCTGTATTCTGCCGACGAGCTGATCGCGTTGGCCTTCAACGATCCGCCAGTCATCATCGGTCAGCTGCCCCCATTTCTCCTTGGCTTTTCCGATAAGTTGCTTCCAGTTTCCCTTGATTTGGTCGGTGTTCATCCTGAACCTCGCGCGGTTGCTTACGATCTACCAACCTTGTCGTCCTGTGTGAGGTTCCCCTCGACTTGATACGCCGGTTCATCCGGGACTAGAGCGAGAACATCTTACTCACAGCCACGAGCGTCGCCCGAGATTGCGGCGGCGAAAGCGAATACGATCGCCGCATTGACTATGTCGCGGTAGATTGCTATGTATGGCTCGATGAAACTCATATCGACCATGTGGACAAGGCCATATCTGCGCGAACAACAGACGTTGTTCGGCTCGCGGATGTATGGGTTCGTCGCCTCCAATAGGCGCGATCCGCATAGGTGCGGAGGAGTTCCCCCTGGGTAACACAACCCCCCGGACATGATCGAAAGATCAGCGAACCCCTCCGGTGCCGACCGCCCGAGAGGGGTTTTTCATTTTTGGTGATCAGGCAGTCGTTGCCATTACCGGCAGGTGTTGTGGAAGCCCGACATCATAGAGCCGTCTATCCGGCCGCAGCGACTTTCGTATTCATTTTGCAGTTTCGGGCGACGGGCTTCGGGAAGCCGGCAATCCTTGCAAGATTGCGCCGTCAGAGTTCGACTCTCTGGTCGTCCACCAATTTCGCGGCTACAGCTCAACGGCTGAGAGCGCAGCGTTGCCAACGCTGAGATGAGGTTTCGACACCTCTGGCCGCTCCAATTTCGCAGCCGTCAGCACTGGCGTGCGGGTGCGCCTTATAAGCGCGCGAGACCGGGCGGACTGCCTGGAACGGGACGGGTCGGAACCGTCGACGGCTACCAACACAATATGCGGGAAGACCCAGGGTCAATCCGGCCTCACAAGCCGGAGCGGCGGGGTGTGACTCCCCGTCCCGCACCAATTCTGCCGAGGTAGCAATGCTAGTGCATGCGCCGGTCCGAAAAACCGATCATGTTGGTGCGATCCCAACCCTCGGCTCGCGGGGCTCGTCCAAGGGCAAGACACAAGCCTTCCAAGCATGGAATATCGGTTCGATTCCGTTGCCCCGCTCCAGTTTTGGCGGATAGCACTCAAGGTGAGCGCGCCCGGCTGTTAACCGGGAACGAGGTTGGTTCGATCCCAACTCCGCCAGCCAGTTAGATGCGTCTCTAGTGTAACGGAAGCACTCGAAGCTCCAACCTTCGCAGTCAGGGTTCGAATCCTTGGGGACGTGCGCCGCGGTGGCAGAATATTTATGCACCTGCCTGCAAAGCAGGACGATGTCGGTGAGAATCCGGCCCGCGGCTCCAGTGGTGACGTGAGGGAGCAAGGCAACCCGGCCGGCTGTGGACCGGCCTCTGACCGGCGCAATACCGGTACGTCACCCCAGCCCGGTTAGCACAATGGCAGTGCGGCGAGCCTGTACCTCGCTGATCGGCGTTCGATTCGTCGGCTGGGCACCAGTTTTCATGCGGGCAGGATAGCGGCCCAGTGCTCTCGGCTCCCACTCGAGCGCCTCCGGGTCCAAATACGAACCCGCCGACCATTTGATGCCCGCTCGTCCAACGGTAGGGCGCGGGCCTTTGAAGCCCGCAATCGCGGTTCGACTCCGCGGCGGGCTACCAGCGCGCGATCGGCTACCTGCCGGGCCACCACCTCTCAAGGTGAAAGAGTTGGGTTAGGCCGCCAGTGGCGCGACGCGAGCATAGCCCCGCTAGCCTAATATGGTAGAGGTGCCGCGCTTAGAACGCGGAGGTTCCGAGTTCGAGTCTCGGGCGGGGTACGGATGCTGAACTCGGGCGGCCCCGAGCGCCGATTGGAAATCGGCTGACACCGCAAGGTGTCCGCGTCGGCAGCGGCGGCATCCTCCAGGGCGGTTAACCGGGACGGCTCCCGGCCTCGGCTTGAACCCGAGTGGTGCCGCAAAGGCATGGAGATCGACACTGCCAGCCGCCCGCCAGTTTCAGGAAGGTGAACCGGACAAGCGTGCCGGCGCCCGTTCGAAGTGGGCGGCACTGCCGCTGGGGAGCATACCCTCCGCCTTCCGCCGGGGAGTACAGCCAGGACGGCTCCTGGGCCTGTTTGCTAAACAGTGCGTGCCCCATGGGCATTCGGATCATACCCGAGGCTCCCCGCCATTTAGCGGCCGTAGCACAATGGCAGTGCAGCACGTGGGTACGTTGGTATCGTGCTGATCGCGGTTCGAATCGGCACGGTGGCTTCGGGGAAGTGTCAGCCGCAGGGCGTGGCAGATGGGCGGTAACCCCATTGCCCGATCGGGCGCACTGTGCGACCGAGCCTTTCCCCATCACGCTTCCGTGGCTCAACGGCTGAATAGCCGCGGCCGATAACCGCGCGATGTCTGTTCTACCCAGGCCCGAGATACCAGGGAGTATGGTGAAGCGGCGATCACAGCAGACTCTTAATCTGCCAGTCCTGGGTTCGAATCCCAGTGCTCCCACCAGTTGCATGCGCACGTCGCACTCAGGAGAGTGCCACCGGCTGTCTGCCGGTTACACGAGGGTTCGATCCCCTTCGTGCGCGCCACAGGGTATAGCTTAGCGGCAAAGGCGCTAGTCTGGGAGACTAGAGAGCATCATTTTCGTTGCCCAAAGTGCTGGGCCGCGCCAGAGTTTCCTAAACTCAGGAAGCCGCGTTCGATTCGCAGTGTGGGCTCCGGTGTGTAGGTTAGCGGCCATACCGCCTGCTTTGGAGGCAGGAGATCGTGGGTTCGAGTCCTACCACACCGATCACGGGGATTAGGCCAGTAGCTAAGCCGCCTCCTTCGGAGGGAGGAAGACGCGAGTGCAAGTCTCGCATCCCCGACCATTTCACCCGGTCAGCTCAGCGGCAAGGGCATCGTCCTACACCGCGAGATTCGAAGCTTCGACTCCTTCACCGGGTACGGGCGAATAGTTCATCGGCAGAATGCCAGCTCGACACGCAGGAGGTGGCTGGTTCAACTCCAGCATCGCCCACCACGCGCGGTCGTCTAAGGAAGGACACTTGCCTTGCATGCAGTGGAACGCGGGTCCAAATCCCGTCGGCGCGATCACAATTCTTCTCCCCTCCAGCGGATCTGGGCACTGGGCTACGAACCCGGCTGCGGAGGTTCGATTCCTTCAGGGAGGCCATTTGGCTCCAGCGCTGAGACGCAGGCGGCTCTTCTAAAGCTGCCATGCTCGGTTTGATTCCGAGTGGAGCCTCCAGTGCGCTCGCCAGCGGATCTGGCAGATGGGCTCCGAACCCGCGATGGCTGGTTCAACTCCTGGCGGGTGCGCCAGCGCGGCTACGCAAACGGCAAAGCGGCGAAGCTCAAACCTTAGTATATCAGGGTCCGACTCCCTGCCCGCGCACCAAATGCCGCCGTAACTCAGCAGCAGAGTTCCCGGCTTTTAACCGGGGAGTCGGGGGTGCAAGTCCCTCCGGCGGCACCAGCGCTCGCACCGCCGCCGCCCAGCGCTGCGGTCGCGGCGAGTTCGCCGTAGTGGCGGCGCCGGCTTCGGGTTCTCGCCGCGGCGGTGCTCACGGTGTCGGGCTTGGCGTTCGGCTGCGGCACCGGTCGCTGCGCCCGCCGCGGCCGATCCGCCGCCATAGTCGACAGCAGCGATGGCACGCCCCCGTCGCCAGCCTCCTCAGACTGCCGGCTAAGTATGCGGCTTGGCTCGCGACACTGCCGGAGGTGCTGCGCAACGGCGCCACCAGCGAAGAATTGCAAGCAGTTATCGACCTCGATCTTGATGAACTGGCCAGTATCGAGCCGCCACGCGGCTTTGGGCGAGATTGATCGTGGGTTGCCACACAGATACCACGAGTCGCCTACGGGGGTCCACAGGACCCCCCGCGCCCTTGCTCGCCGCGCAATCCAGAGGCGCTCACCCCCAGCGCGCGGGTCCCCCGCTATGGGACACCGTGGACGACCCGCTCCGCCGTGCCGCTTGAACGTTTTGGCCAGCCAGGGGGGTCAAATTCTTGGTGTCGCCAGGAGGGTTACTTACGGATCTTTTGACGTGATCATCAAAGTTGCGGCAAGATGAAGGACGCACGCGCCAACAACTTCCAGCCGCTGTCCTGCTTCTGGCATACCTGCAGGACGCCGATCTATTGGTAACGTTGCCGTCGAGTTCGCTTTCGATACCCACAGGTGACGGACTATGGCATCGTTGCCAACGATCGCGACTGTGAGGTCTGGAAAATCGAGCGACTTCAAGACAGTCTTTCGCGTCATGATCGCGTTGATGAATTTGGACTTGTCTTCGAGATGGGCGTCGGAGTGGCTGTAGCTCAGTTGTTCGGCTGCAAGCGTTTCGAGTGTCTCCTTGTCTTGTGTGAGTATCGCCTCGCGCAGCGCTTCGACCGCCTGTCTGACCGTCTCCGCATCGTCGGTGGCCGCCATTGCCGGCGCGATCAGGCTTGTTGCGCAGAGCGCGAACGCGCCCCGCGGTGGCCAAATCACGACGTGTCAAGTTCGTGGCTATCCTCCCATTGTAATCGCGTCGCTCATCGGAGCGGCACGGCCTGCTCACCAGCGCCTGACGCAGACTGACTGGTAGCCGGGGACGGCCAGCATAGCAATATCTGGCGGGGAGGTGACGCGCAATTCGGCGGCTATCGCTTGGGCCGGAGCAAACGCCGCTTCCCAGACCTTCGCCCAGGCGGAGAGCGCGTTGGTTAGCCCGTCGATCGCGGCAAGGTTTGGGAGGCCGGTTGATGTCGGGGACTGCCACCTAGCGCCCGCTGATCTCGACATTCCCATCCTCGGCCAACTCCAACTACCGCCGGCGCAGCTTCCGCTCGGCGCGATGCCCTCGAGCCGGGTCTGCTCAAGATATAGTACGCCTCGACACACCGTTGTGGGGTGGGCCGCTCGGGTAGGAGCCGCTGGAAAACGACGCGGTACTCGCCAATCTCGACCCCGAACTCCACGGCCTGCTGTTCGGCGTGCTAAGTGGCGTCCTCGGGGAAGGCGAAAAACACGGCTGAGAAAGGCGAACCCAATCGGAAAGCGGCGCGGCTTGTCCCTTGGGCATTCGCCTCCCCAGTGCTATGATCCCGGTGTAGCTGCGCGTCTGTCTCTATAGGTATGGCGACCGAGGTAGTAAGTGTATCCCCTAAAAAGAGTAGGCGAGCGCATCAGCGGTCGAACACAGACTGCGCAGAGGTGAGATGTCCAGTCGTTATATTCTGGTATTTTCTTGTGGTATCGTCCTTTTGATAGTCGCTGTCGTTTCAATCATACGGCGAGAAGCACTAGATACGGTTATGGCTATAATCGGCGTCATGCTAGCGCTTCCTCCCGTTCTAACAGATTTGTTTCCTACGAGTAGTCATGCAACGACCAAGACAACCCAATCCACTACACTTATTCGGCTCCATTCTCTCAAGCATGGCCTGTATGGCGGGCTCGTCGGCGGCCTACTCGCTGGCTTCCTGATAGGATTTTCTTATTATGCCGGGGTATCTGCCGACCGTGAAAATCCGCCTCACAATGAAATATCAGAACTGCTAGAAGCCTTCTCGGTGGTAATCCCCATTATAATCTTTGGCACATTGAGCGGGGCATTGCTGGGTGCGCTCGTTGACGGGGCCGCAGGCATAATGACCGACATAGCCCGCCTCCACCCAGGCAATGCATACATTGCGAATGAGGTCTCAGGTGGAGTTCTTGGGGGATTGGTAACAGGCTTAATTATGGGCCCTATTGGCGGTTGGTGGTTCGGTCAGAAGTACGGGCTGCCTGTTGCAAGTCCGGTGACCATTTTAACCGCATCCGGGCCGGGACTTCTCGTCCTCGTTCTCGCCATATTAGGTTATATAAGACCGTCATTTTCACGGTCTCTGTTTTATGCTGCGCTCATATCTACTGTATTCGGTTGCGCTGTCTTGCTATTGGCTGGCACCTTGGCTACAGCATTTGGAATAGACGAGGCGATAAAACTCTACTTCGTTCACTCTGATAAAACGCGTCTTTTGATGGGCGGCTTGTATTTCGGCGTATTTTGCGGCACGGTTTGGGGTATCGTTATTGGGCTTGCACTCATTTTATCGAGAGCAGAAACCCCCCCATTGAACTCGGCGATGTCGAACATCCGACAACATTCTCGCCCGCCCGCCCGTCCGAGAGGGCGTCACCAATGATTGGGGTCATAGGCACCGCTGCCGTGGTATTGCCGAGGCCTGTCCGCCATCTAGCTCGGTTTCCCCGAGGGGTTTTCGACGGGTCTCCACGACGCCCAAAGAGCCGCACAACCCAGCCTGCCGGTCAATCTCCGCGGGGTAGGCCGGGTCGCGTCGCCGGGCTCGCCCCGAATTCCTCTAAGTTCCTGACCTCGCTTAAGCTCCTGACCTCGGTCTAGAAATCAACGGTTTATCCGTCCCGGGGACCCGCGCGCCGCCTGTGGATCCCATACCCTCCGGGTGGGGGGAACCCCCTGCCCCGAGCCTCGGCACCGGCTCATCCTCCCGCACCTGGAACCCGCCTCCGCTAGCTTCCATCCTGGCTCCGATGCACCACCGGGCGACGAAGGCGTTAGCGAGCGCCGCATCAGCGAAGTAGATCGACAAGGCATCGTTGAGCACGCCGCGAGTTCCCGAAGGCGTCATAGCCCAGCCGTCGGCGCCACAGTTCTCGTCGAGCCAGGCGGTAATTTGGGTATGCCGTTGGCCGAGCCCGCTCGGCGGAACACCGATCCTGATACGGAGGGGGAAGCGCCGCTCGGCTGACGTGACCATGTCGCGGGGATTGCCTGGCATGAATGCACGTTCCTTGTTTGTTCTCTGGGAACATCGCACCCCTGCGGCGTCCTGTCCAGGGCTTAGGGCAGCACCCAGCTCCGCTATGGTCGTGCCATGTATGGCCGCGTCCACCTGTCCTCCGACGTGAGCGAGATCAAGCTCGTCTTCTCGATCCCGCCGCATCAGCCCACGCCGAACTTCGCCCCGAGCCGGAACGCCGCCCCGACCGATCTGCTGCCCGTTGTCCGGTACGATCGGCGGGTTGGCGAGCGTAGCCTGGACCTACTGCGCTGGGGTCTGATCCCGCACTGGGCCAAGGACATCAACGTCGGGTTCGCGAACATCAACGCCAAGGCCCGAAGGGATTGAGAGCAGGCCGGCGTTCCGCGAAGCGTTCGAGCGCCGCCGCCCATTCGTTTACTCGGAAAAGTATAGGCAGCAAAATTTCAGGCCCGCCAACGCTCGACGCGGTCACCAAATTACAATAAATCAGCTCATCCCTATTCGCTCGTCGACGCTGTCCGGACTTCCTTCGGCGGCACTGGCGCCATATCGTCCGCTATCGCACCGCGCACAGTGGGAGACAGGCGATAATATTGATGAGACGTGAGGAAATTGCGGTCGTAGTCATTAATGGCAGTTGCGTCGAACATTTGGTACGTGGCGGCCGGAAACTCGGTTTGATCGGTACGGTCCTTCGGGCCGTCCTGGCCGAGACGCTGCAGGCTGTTGATCGCCCGGCTTAGGTTCAACACTTCGTCCGCACCGCTATAGTAAATCGAAACGCGCGAGGTGAGCCGTGACAG
>JAFAHH010000440.1 GCA_019237355.1 Acetobacteraceae bacterium
TGGCGGGCGAGTAGCGCTCCGACCGCGCTAGAGGCCAGCGCAGTCGAGCCGCGGACCAGAAACCCGGTAATCTTCTGCGTGGCACCAAAGACCAGAAGCTGCAGCGTAACTGAGCCGCGGCCCGCGTCGACGAATTGCGGCAGGAACGCCAGCATGAAGACGATCGGGTTGGGATTGCCGAGGTTGGTGATCAACCCATCCCGCATGGCTCTCACCGCGGAGCGGCCGTGGCCTGCGGGCTGCCCGCGGCCGACTTCATTTCCGCGCGACAGCACCAACCTTGCACCAAGCCAGACCAGATAAACGGCGCCGCCGCACCGCAACAGCTCGAACGAGAGGCGGGAGGCGGCTAAGAGCGAGGCGACACCCAGCGCGAGCAAAGGCAGTTGGATGGCGCCCGCGATCAGGGTCATACCCCAGACGGTATAGAAGCAGACCCGCCGCCCCTCACCGATCCCACGGCTGACCACCAGCATGGTCTCGGGTCCTGGCACCAGCTGCATTGCCAAGGCGGCGGCGACAAAAGCCGTGTAGGTCGTCAAACTGGGCACACGGGCGTCTCCTTTGTCTGACAAACAATGCGAATGCCGTCGCATCACAACTGCGTGCGTCCCTTTGGCTTCACCACGTCTGAGCGGTCACAAGCGAGGTGACTATCGCGGCAATCCCTTAAACTCGTTGCCGGTGCCTGCGGGTGTCGTGGCTACCGGCCGGCTCTGCCCCCCGGCAATCGGCCCGGGCGTCAGCTCTGTGGGATCCAACCCCGGCTTTCCAGCGCGCGAGGATCTCGCGCCTGAAGCGGTTGTTAATGGGTCAGCGATCGAGGCCGAGTTCGCCGAGATCGAAGCGATCTCAATCGGGGTGAACCAGACGTGGATGAAAATCGGTCCGGCAGCGATCTTGGCAGCGTTTCCTCGCGGGCACGGCCGACCTCGGATATGCTCCTGCCGCCGACGGTCGTGACGGCCGCGCGAAATCGGCCGGCACTGGCAATGGCGGGCCCGCGGTCCGCGGCGGCCCGTCGCGGCCATCTGGGTCGTGAAGGCCTTCTCGGCGCATTCACGGGCACAGTCCTTACCGAATCATGAAACACAGCATCAAAAGATACAAGGAATACTGGGAGCGCTCCGATCCACTACGTGAACGGCGCAACCTCAAGACGGCAGGCTCGGCCCAAGCGTACATGCGTGGCAATACAAAGAACTTTTACGAATGGCTCAACGCGGCATCCAGCGGCGGCATTCCGGAAGGTCCGCCGGTGTGGATCTGTGGTGATTGTCACCTCGGAAATCTCGGCCCTCTCGCCGACACTGAGGGTCGGATCACCGTAGAGATCCGCGATCTCGACCATACATCATCGGCAATCCCGCAAACGATCTAATCCGCCTCGGCTTATCTTGGCCTTGGCCGCGCGCGGGTCGGATTTGCCGGGCGTGGCCACGGCGAAAATGCTGGAGCAGCTTACCGAGGGATATCAGCAAGCGCTGGCGGGGCCGAGTGCCGATCTCGGGGAAAAGCCGGACTGTGTGCGCCTGATCATGCGCAAGGCTGTGAAACGGACCTGGGGGCAGTTGGCCAAGAGCGACTGGAGAATACGAGGCCCACTATTCCCCTGGGAAAATCATTCTGGCCCCTATCCTCTGGCGAGAGGCAGCAAATCGAGCAACTCTTTTCGACCGAACCGGTGCGACGACTCGCAACTTCGTTGCGTAATCGCAAAGATTGCACCCGCAGAGCTGCTCGATGCCGTGTACTGGGTCAAAGGATGCAGCTCGCTCGGTCGCTTACGGGTCGCAGTGCTGCTTGGCGTCGGCAACGATCTTGACGAGGAAGGCGCCTTTGTCTCATGGATATATAAAGAAGCAATTCCGGCTGTTGCCCCGCACGGTTCGAGCGCGGACATCCCGGAGGACGACGCGGTGCGCGTCGTCAGCGGGGCCTGCCACCTCTCGCCGGCGCTCGGTAAACGCATGCTCGCGGCGCGTCTTCTCGATCGCCCCGTCGTCATACGCGAGCTACTGCCGCAGGATCTCAAAGTCGAGATCAACAGATTGAGCCGGGAGGAGGCGCTAAAAGCCGCCGTTATCTCGCCATGGCGGTGGGCAAGGCTGACGCCAAGCAGATGGACGCTTCGACCCGTGAAAAATGGCGCGCAGAGTTGATAGCTTATTGCTCTTCGAGCATGGACGCTCCCTCCTGGCTGTGGTCCAGCGTCGTTGCGCTCCTCGCGAAGCATGAAGCGGCGTATCTGGAGCATTGCCGTAGATACGCGCTCGAAACCGCCCTCCAAACATGACGTCGCTCACCCGATGAGGTGCCGAATTTATGTGGAGGAAGCAATTCTAGGGCGTGGTCCT
>JAFAHH010000451.1 GCA_019237355.1 Acetobacteraceae bacterium
AAGTCCCTCAGCGGGTGGCATTTTGGTTTCACCTAAAACCGCCTTTCAATGAAAATGATAGGGTTTGCCGCGCGGGGGGTTTTCCTGCGGGGGGTGACGAAGACGATGCCTCGGGGGGGGGGGGACGAGGTCCGACCGATGCCGTGCTGGTCCCCCGCTGCGCGTCTTCGTGCGAACACCTAGACGAAATGATCCCGGCCGATTGTGACCCAGTTCACACCAGTTTGCCGCACGTGCCAGAGTTTACAGCACTCAAGACTCTGTTTCCTTCATGTGATCGTTCAGCGATGTTCGCTGGACGCATACCCTAAGCTTGATCGTATGCCAACCTAAATTTTCTAATGGGAAGTGGTATTTCACATCATTTGTTAAAAATGGGAGGGGGTTATAGTTTCGTTGCCTAAGAATATTAACCGAACGGAGGCGAGTTGCTGAGTAGTTCAGATGCGGCGGCCTGCAGTTCGGTCGGCTGCGGGTAGAGCAGGAACGTGTCGTGCTGGCCATCGGCGAGAGCTATGCCGCCCAGAGCCACTGGCGCGACGCCGACAGAACCCACGAACCTTCGACCTCCTAAATGTCGGCTACGATCGGGTGCCGTCCAGCGCAGGAGGCGCCCAACTGTTTCGGTGTCCTGACCCGGCCGGTGCAATCCTCCGCCGGATTCGGCGTATGCCGATCCAGACAATGCCAACCACGACGGGCACTGCCAGGCCTGCTCCAACCTCCCCCAGCCAAGGACGCCCGCTCACACCCGCCAAAGCGTCGATTACGTGGCCGATCAGCGCAATCGCATAGTAGCTAATCGCAACGACCGATAGGCCTTCGACCGTCTCTTGTAAACGCAATTGCAGATGGGCGCGCTGATCCATCGAATGCAGCAGGTCGCGGTTTTGCTCCTGCAGCGTGACTTCGATACGCGCCCGTAGCATCTGGCAGGCTCGCGCGAGCCGCCGGGCCAGCATCTCTTGCCTTGCTGCTACCGACTCACAGGTGCGAATGGCCGGCTGAAGCTGCCGCTCCATAAACTCACCATAAGTCTGCAAGCCAAGGAGCCGATCTTCCCGCAGCTCGCTGATGCGTCTCGTAACCAAGGCGGTATAGGCGCTCGTAGCACTGAAGCGATAGCTCGTTTGGGACGACAGCCGCTCTATCTCGGCTGACAGGCCCGCCAGATGGTCGAGCAGCTCACGATCCGTCTCGCGGTGGATGCTGCCGGAACGAGGAGCATCGGAAGCTAAAGCGGTCGTAATCTCGCCTAGCCGCTGCTCCGCCTTAGCAAGTCGAGGGGCCGCCTCGCGCGCATGCGGCAATCCCAGCAGCGCCATCGTTCGATAGGTCTCGATCTCCAGTAGCCGTTGCACCATCCGCCCAGTCTGGTGCGGGTTGATCGGCCCTTTCGCCTCGTCCATCAGAACCAGAATACGCCCGAAACCATCGGCATGGATGTGGCAATCCGTGAACCCGGTCGCGATCCCGCCGGCCATGCGGCAGTCTATTAGCGACTCTTGTGCGAACAATCGCGTAACGGGGAAAGCGGTCTCAGCATCGCTCACCCCTTCTGGCCGCTGCATCAGGGACACGTGCAGCGCGACCAACATTTCCCCGGGCAACGTCGCTAGCCAGTTACGGGGAACCGCCTCGATCGGCGGCTCAGCAAATGGATTCTCGCCACCCGACCGACGGTAGAAAGTGTAGCTGACGAACTCGGTATGCCTTTCCCAGCGAAGCTGGAGAGTTCCGAGATCGGCAATGAAGTAGTCGGCGCCGGCGGTTGGCGGAACTACGCGGTGCCGCTCGCAAAGCAGCACCAGATGATCGTGGATTTCAGACGCGGCGTGCTCGCCGGTGACGACCGCCAAATGCGACGCACTCTGTGGCGCCGTGAGCGGCATTGTTGGGCGTGCGTGCACCTCATTGACCAGCCGGTCGCGAAGAGGGTGGGTGCGCAGGGGATGGATCGGGCCAACACCATCGAGCATGAGGCCACTTTACCCCCATGCTGCACCGCAGCAAAGAAAATCTTGCCTAGGGCGTCGCTTCCTAAACCAAAGCATAATGCGAGCTTTGATTCCGCCTCAAGCCATCCGGCTCTAAACCGTTTCCCGTTGCCGCGCCTTCAAGGGCCGCCCCAGATACCGGGTCAGCACGGCCTCTGGCGGGCCATCCTCGATCACCCGGCCCTGGTCAAGCCAAAAGGCCCGCGTGCACCAATCCAGGACTACCTCTTCCGAATGCGACGAGAGCACGAGAATCTCGGCGCCGCGCACCATGTTTTCCAGCCGGCTCCGGGCCTTCTCCAAGAACATCGCATCACCCGCCAGAATCCACTCATCCATGAGTAGGATCTGCGGCCGGATCGCGGTCGCGAGGGCGAAGCCCAGCCGCACCACCATGCCCGAACTGTAAATCCGCACAGGGAGATCGAGAAACCCTCCGAGCTCGGCAAATTCCTCCACATCCTCTTCGAGCTGCCTCAGGGCGTGCCCGGGCAAGCCGCCATACAGGCCGCGCAGCCTGATGTTCTCGCGCCCGGTCAGTTCGGAATTCATGCCGAGATTCGGGTCGAGCAACGCACTGACGCTGCCCTTCACGCCGACCCGGCCCATCACCGGCTCGTAAATCCCGGCCAGAACGCGGAGCAAAGTGGTTTTGCCGGCCCCATTGGCGCCGATCAGCCCGAGCCGGTCGCCCGAACCCAAGGTGAACGACACTTCCCGCAGGGCCTGAACCACGACCCGGTGCTGCTGGTCCTGGCCGAGCCGGCCAGAAGCGGCGGCGAGAACCGTCTTCTTCAGGCTCCTGCTATTCGCGTGATAGATCGGGAACAGAACCGAGACATTATCCACATCGATCCGCGCGCGCATGGTTTTAGACCCAAAATGCCAGACGGCCGCGGGCGCGTGGGAAAAGCAGCAGCGTAATGCCCGCCAGGACCAAGCTATAGCCGATCACGCTGAACCAAGTGAGCCAACCGAGCGGCGTACCGAGCAATGGCGCGCGCACGACCTCGATGAATGAAAAGAATGGATTTAGGGGTAGGAAGGGCGCGCCGCCGGGCACCTGATCGGGTTTCCAGATGATCGGGCTTAGGAAGAACGCGACCTGCATGATACTACCGATGATCGGCGGCACATCGCGGAACCGTGCGCCGACCGTGCCGAGCAGCAAACAAACCAGCAGCCCGTCGATCGCCCACACCGCAAATGCCGGCAACAACAGAATCAGCGAAATGCCCGGCCAAATCTTGAAGATTGTGAATACAACCACGATCACAATCACGTTGTGCGCCAAGGTCAGCGCATTACGCACGACTGTTCGAATCGGCTGCAGGAAGAAGGGCAGCCGTACCGTGCGGATCACGCCTTCCGCTTGGGTAAAGCAGCCCGAAGCATCCGCCACCAGCCCTGAGAGGGTGTTCCAAAGCACCATCGAGAGCGCCATGAAGGGTAGGTAGTCCTGGAGCGCCATTCCGAACAGCTTCGCGTAAAGCACGCCCAGCGAGCCCACCATCACGGCGGTGGAAAGCGTGAGCCAGAAAGGTCCCAGTACCGAGCCCCGATACCGCAGGCGGATATCGAGCCAGCCCAAAATCCAGCCCAGCCGCCAAAGCGCGAGCCCATCTCTCAGGTCCCGGATTGCCAGGCGCAGCCGGGCGGGAAAGGACATATCGGCGGTCAGTTCCAGCTCCGGGGAGGGCGCTGCGACAGGTCGTTGGGAAAGGGCGATGCTCATGCGCCGGCGCGCGTACCCGATCTGCGGCCCGGCTGCAACCATCTGCAAGGACAAGCCCTCCTCGCGGAAATGTGAACTACCGTTGCGGGTAGAGAAAGGCCCTTGCAAACCGCCGTGCGACTCGGAAGGCCGCGTTCTGGTTGGGGCCGTTGCGCCTAGCTGGGTCCGCTTGTCGGGATAAGCAGCTTCCATTAACCACTTAGGCCTCTTTCCTGACGGCCCACCTCAAAAACACCCGCCTGACCCTTCCTCAATACCGGCCGCAACGATGCGGTCCCTGCCTGACGGAGGTCTGATGCGCATCATGCGGTCCCACCTGCTCGCGACCACCAAACACGTCAGGATTTTTGCCCTATCCAGAGCCCTTGGCTGCGCCGCCGTGATCGCGCTGCTGGCAGCCTGCAGCAGCGGCGGGGAGCGTGCGACGCAAGCGGCCGAGCATGCCGCGGATATAAAGGAAGCGGCGCAGTATGCGGCGCGGGCGCGGGGCAATTACGTGCCGCCGGGTCCGCCGGCCGATCCATGGGGCCCGTACATTGTGGAGGCCTCGAAGCGGTTCGACGTGCCCGAGCGCTGGATCCGGGAGGTCATGCGGGTCGAGTCGGGGGGAGATCTTTACAAGAATGGGCAGCTTATCACGTCCTGGGTCGGCGCGATGGGGCTGATGCAGGTGATGCCCGGCACCTATGACGAGCTGAAGGGGCGCCATGGGCTGGGCGACGACCCCTTCGAGCCGCATAACAATATCCTGGCCGGCGCCGCTTACATGCGCGAGATGTACGATGTGTATGGCGTGCCGGGGTTTCTCGCGGCGTACAATGCCGGTCCGAAGCGCTTGGATGAGTATCTCGCCAACCAGCGGACCCTACCGGATGAAACCCGGCGCTATGTGTCTCTGATTGGGCCCTATATCGCGGACACCTATCCGGCCAACCGTTCGCCCGCCGAGAACTACGCAATGAACGTGCTGCCGTTCGACATCCCGGCCGGCTTGCGCTTCGGCGGCCCCGTGCAGCGGGCCGATTACGTCCGCCCGGCTCATTCGGTGCGCATCGCACGCGGGCGCTCGCATAGGG
>JAFAHH010000232.1 GCA_019237355.1 Acetobacteraceae bacterium
GGCCGCCGCAGCAATGGCCCTATCCGCGCTGCCATGTACGGAGCCGCAAGTAATTATCAGAAAACCGCCAATGACGAGGTTATGGTCATCCCGATGATCGAGACCGAGGAGGCGCTCGAGAATTTAGAAGCTATTCTCGATGTTCCGGGAATTGACGCAATATACATCGGCCCAAGCGATCTCGGCTTTTCCCTCGGCCTGCCCCCGATTCTCGATCGCGAAGAGTCGAAGATCCTGAAGATCTTCGAACACATCGTCAACGAAACGACCAAGCGTCGGATTTTTGCTGGGTTGCACACCCTTAGCGCAGCATATTCAATAAGGATGATCGAGATGGGATTCCGTTTCATATCCATTGGCAATGATAGTCTCTGGATGGCTCGTGGCGCGCGTGAAGCCGTCCAGGCGGTGCGAGGCGCTGCTGGTGAACTCGCCGAGCAATGACAGACTCCCGGGCCCGCCTAGAGCGCGGTGGCTTGAGGCGGACACGGGTTTAGAATTCGCGAGCACCGGGTCCCATTTTGCGCGCAAAATGGGGTCCCGGATTGGGGTCTCGATCGTTCGAAAACCTGGATCGCGCTCTCACCAAAAACGCTGGAGCATAAGGGCTTCCACCTGAAGGCATGATGCTCTAACCGATAGCGCGCAGCGCCGTCCGCGAGCGCGCGCCTATACTCCGATAGAGGCGCAGGTAATCTTCGGCCATGCGCCGGGCGGTGAAGCGGGCCCGAAAGCGCTCGCGTATCCCGGCCCGCGATAGGCCATCGAGCCGGGCAGCAGCACCCACCGCCTCCGAGTCGTCCCGCACAACCCATCCTGTAACCCCGTCTTCGAGAACCTCACGAACCGACCCGCGATCGAACGCAATCACAGGCGTGCCGCATGCCATGGCTTCGATCATGACCAAGCCGAACGGCTCTGGCCAGTTGATTGGCATTAGCAACGCCAGAGCGCCCGAGAGAAATGCTGACTTGTCTCGTTCATTGATCTCGCCGACCAACTCCACCCCGGGCTCGTTCAGCATTGGGCGGATGATCTCCTCGAAGTAGTCTTGATCGGCTCGATCGATTTTGGCCGCGATCTTAAGCGGGATGCCGCATCTGCGCGCGATGCGGATCGCCGCGTCCGGCCCCTTCTCCGGCGCGATTCGCCCCAGAAATGCGAAATAATGCGGCGCGACGTCAGCGCATGGCGAAAGCAATTCTTCCGGCAAGCCGTGTTGCACCGTTTCCATGAATTGCGCCTCCGGCAGAGGTCTACGTTGCGCATTAGAAATAGACACAAGATGAGCGCCCGGAAATGCCGCAAAGATCGGCTTCAATTCAGGCAGATCAAGCCTTCCATGCAGCGTCGTTAAAAACGGCGTCGACTGACGCGAGAACAACGAAAAGGGCCAATAATCGAGGTGGAAATGCAGAACATCGAATTCGTGTGCGCGTTCCCTTACGCGCTCTAGTTGCAACATCAGCGGCGGGATCGGGTCACGCAGAACCGGATCCAGCCGCAAGGCCCGGGGCCAAACCGGGTCGAGATCTGCGCTCGTTTGAGAATCTCCACTCGCAAACAAGGTCACATCGTGGCCCAGCGCCATCAAGGCCTCGGTCAGGTACGAAACGATACGCTCCGTTCCGCCATAAAGGTTGGGCGGGACAGCTTCGTGCAGCGGCGCCACTTGAGCAATGCGCATGAACATCTCCAGGGATCGGAAATTGGGCGGACCGAACCCGGAGATAAAGGCAAAAAGACGGCGAGCCCTGCCGCAATGCCGCGATGATCATTCGGTTTTATCCGAGGCGAGGCGGAAACCGCGCCGCATGGCCTCACTTAGACCAAGGCCCAAACCGGGCAGGCAGGCGCTAATCGGGGAGTTAAGATCGGTGCATTCCAACGACCGACCGCAATTCGAAAACGCGAGTCACCCCGTCCGTTTTTTGTTCCGCTATATGCGGCGGCACCCAGTCGGCCACAGCCTCGTGTTTATGGCAGTGCTATCCGCCGTCGGGTGCGCAATAGCCTCTCAATATGCCGTGAAGCACTTGGTCGATGTGCTGGCAGCTGGTCCGAAGGGTCCAGTCTGGACAGCTTTCGGTTTGCTCGCGGTACTGGTTGCGGTTGATAACTTCATGTGGCGCATCGGCGGCTGGATCGCAAGTCATAGCTTCGTTGCCGTAACGGGGGACCTGAGGAGGGACCTTTTCCAGCATCTCACTGGCCATGGCCCGGCCTACTTTGCCGATCGCCCTCCCGGCACCCTCGCCGGGCGCATCACGGCGACCAGCAACGCCGTTTATACCGTCGAGAGTAGTTTTGCCTGGAGTGTTTTGCCGCCCTGCATCGCGGTGTTGGGCTCAATCGTTGTGCTGGCGACAATTAGCCCGCTGATGGCGTCGGTGCTGGTCGTAATTGCGGCGGTTTTGATGCTGCTCCTGGTCCGGCTCGCTGCTGCCGGCCGGCCGCTGCACCATGCTTATGCTGCCGACGCTGCGGCAGTGGATGGCGAGCTCGTGGATGTGATCAACAACATGTCGATCGTGCGCGCCTTCGGCGCCACGTTCCGGGAACGCGAGCGCTTTTCCTCCCGAGTGCAGCAGGAGATGGAGGCCCGGAGACGCAGCCTGCGTTATCTCGAAAAGCTCCGCATTTTCCATGCGGTAACCACTGCCATGCTGACAGCCGGCCTGCTCGCATGGGCGATCCTGCTGTGGAGCGTGGGCCGGGCGAGTACAGGCGATGTCGTCCTCGTTAGCACGATGGGCTTCACAATCCTGCACGGCACCCGTGACTTGGCTGTCGCACTAGTGGACAGCACCCAACATGTGGCGCGCGTCGGCGAAGCGCTGAGCACTCTGCTCGTGCCCCATGAGCTGACGGATGCCGAAGGCGCCGAACACCTTCCACAGCCCAAAGGCGCTGTGGAATTCCGCAATGTCCGCTTTGCGTATCCGGGCGCTGGGTCGCTCTTGCACGAGTTTTCTGTCCGGATCGCACCCGGCGAGCGCGTAGGCCTTGTCGGCCGCTCCGGCGCGGGTAAATCGACCGTGCTCGCCCTGCTCCAGCGCACGCGCAGTGTCCAGAGCGGCCAAATCCTCATCGATGGTCGGAATATCGCCGATCTAACCCAGCAGAGCCTTTCGGAAGCAATTTCCGTTGTGCCGCAGGAGGTCATGCTGTTCCAGCGCTCAGTGCTCGAGAATATCCGCTACGGAAAGCCTGATGCTGCGGATGAGGAGGTGTATTCAGCCGCGGCTGCGGCCGGGTGCAATTTCATCGAAGCTCTTCCTCAGGGCTACGACACCATGGTGGGCGATCGCGGCATCAAGCTCTCTGGCGGGCAGCGCCAGCGCTTGGCAATCGCCCGCGCGTTCCTTCGCAATTCGCCAATTCTACTCCTGGACGAGGCAACCTCAGCCTTGGACAGCGAGTCTGAACGAGCTGTCCAGGAAGCTTTGGCGCGGCTGATGGTGGGGCGCACGGTGATCGCGGTCGCGCATCGGCTATCCACATTGCGCGACTTCGACCGCATCCTGGTGATGCAGAATGGCCGCATATTGCAAGATGCCCCACCCCACGTGCTTGAATCAACTCCTGGACCGTACCGCGAGCTGCTTCGCCGCCAAGCCATTCACTTGGTGGAACACGCGGAAGCAGCTTGAACCGTACACCTCCAACCCGGCATTTTGAGCTGTCTCGTCGGATGTATTGACGGGCTTTCCCACCTCCTTAGTTCCTAAAGCTTGGGCCCGCCCATACGTACTATCCATGCTCACCGAAAGTTGTGCCCGTATGTGGCTAGTCCCAGCTTCCAAATTCGTAAAGCCGCAATTCCTCTAAACCTCTCGATTGCGCGACGACCGGCGTGCTATTTGCCCACGCGGCCACCCTTTTTTGGCCCAGAGTGGGTCCAAGGAGTTTTCGTGCGCGCCTTCCTCCTTCTCGCGTCGCTGCTGCTGACCCCAATCGCCGCGCATGCGCAAACCACCCGCACCCACGGCATTACTGTACTCGGCACGCCCGCACTGCCGCCCGACTTCAAGTATTTTCCCTATGTCAATCCCGACGCCCCCAAAGGCGGGGAGGTGGCCGTTGCCGCGATCGGCAGTTTCGACAACTTCAACCCCTTCATCCTCCGCGGCTTTGCCGCGTTCGGGCTAACCGGCCCGTGGGTGGTTATGCCCGGCGGAGCCTCGGCCGGCTCCTCCATCGGGCACGTATGGGAAAGCCTACTCGCCCCCTCTGCGGATGAGATCGCGACCGCCTACGGCCATATTGCGCAAACGATCGAGATGCCGGCAGACCGCATGTGGGTCGCCTTTGAACTGCGGCCCGAAGCCAGGTTCTCCGACGGTGTTCCCGTCACCGCCGAGGATGTGGTTTGGACCTTCAACACGCTGCGGGACAAGGGCCGGCCGAGCTTCCGCGTGATGATGGCCGATGTCGCGGACGCGCAGGCCGAAAACCCCCACCGGGTCGTGTTCCACTTCAAGTCCAACGAGAACCGCCAGCTCCCCCTGATCCTGGGCGGAATCCCCGTATTACCAAAGCACTTCTGGGATGGCCGCGATTTCAGCCAGCCGCTCACGACACCCCCGGTGGGCTCTGGCCCCTACCGCATCGCCGGCTTCGAGTTCGGAAGAACGGTCGTGTTCGAGCGCGACCCCAATTGGTGGGCCCGCGACCTCCCCACCGCCCGCGGCACCAACAATTTCGACCGGGTCCGCATCGAATATTTCCGCGATGCCACGGTCGCGATGGAGGGATTCAAAGCAGGGCAAATCGATATCCGGTCGGAAAACATCGCCAAGAACTGGGCCACCGCATACGATTTTCCCGCCGTGCGCGATGGCCTGGTGGTCAAACAGGACATTCCACACCACCTGCCCACGGGCATGCAGGGCTTCGCTATGAACACGAGGCGCCCTGTGTTCCGCGACCCCCGGGTCCGCCAAGCCATCGCCTGGGCCTTCGACTTCCAGTGGGCGAATAAAAACCTGTTCTATGGCGCGTACACCCGCACCATGAGTTATTTCAGCAATAGCGATCTCGCGAGCTCAGGCCGGCCCGGCCCAGATGAACTCGCACTCCTAAATAAGTATCGCGAAGCGCTTCCCCCCGAGCTGTTCACCCAAGAATTCAAGCTGCCCGTCACCGACGGTTCGGGAAACAATCGCGAGCAGCTCCGCACTTCCCTCGAATTATTCAAACAGGCCGGCTGGAACGTGAAAGACCGTAAGCTGGTGAACAGCGAAGGCACCCAGATGGCCTTTACCATCCTGCTCGATGACCCAACGTTCGAGCGCGTCGCCCTCCCCTATGCGCAGATCCTTCAGCGCCTCGGCATCGACGTGCGCGTCCGGACGGTGGACCCCGCGCAGTACCAGCACCTCACCGATGATTTCGACTTCGATATGTCATTTATAATCTACCCCGAAAGCGATGTGCCGGGCAACGAACTGCGGGATTACTGGACCTGCGCGAGCAGCAAGGCCTCAGGCAGCGCCAACCTCCCCGCCGTCTGCGACCCGGCCATCGACGACCTGATCGACCGGGTTGTCACCGCCTCAAACCGCACTGATCTGCTGACCGCTGCTCACGCGCTCGACCGGGTAATGCTCTGGCGCTGGTATGTCGTGCCGAACTGGGATAGCCGCAGCTTCCATATCGCGTATTGGCAACACTTCGCTCATCCGGACAAGCCGATCCGCGAGGGCTTCAACTTCGATACCTGGTGGTATGATGCGAGCCGGACCGCCGCCACCGAGGCCGCACGCGGAAGCCGGTGACCGCCTATCTCATCCGCCGCCTGCTGCTAGTAATTCCGACCCTGTTCGGGATCATAACGATCAACTTCTTCGTGATACAGCTCGCACCAGGAGGACCGGTCGAACAAATGGTCGCCGAGCTGAAAGGCCGCGGAACCGCAATATCAGGCCGAGTCACGGGAATCGCCACCGAGTCAGCCGCACCCGGCAGCTATCGCGGCGCCCAGGGCCTCGATCCTGAAATCATTGACCGCATCAAGCGCACATTCGGCTTCGATAAGCCGCCGCTGCAACGCTTCTTTGAGATGCTCGGCAACTACCTTCGGTTCGATTTCGGCCGCAGCTTTTTCCGGGATGCAACGGTCGTCCAGCTTGTGGCACAAAGACTGCCGGTAAGCATCTCCCTCGGCCTTTGGTCCACCCTGCTGATCTACTGGGTTTCCATACCCCTCGGCATCGCCAAAGCCGTTCGCGATGGCTCGCAATTTGACGTGGCGAGCAGCGCCCTGGTGCTTGTAGGCTATGCCGTGCCGAGCTTCCTCTTCGCCATCCTACTCGTCGTGCTCTTCGCCGGCGGCAGTTTCGTGCAATGGTTCCCTTTGCGCGGCTTGACCACCTCCGGCTCGGAAGATTGGAGCTGGCCCGCGCGGGTCATCGACTACGCCTGGCACATGGTCCTGCCAACGGTCGCGCTCATAGCCGGCGGCTTCGCCAGCCTCACTATTCTCACCAAAAACTGCTTCCTCGAGGAAATCCGCAAACAATACGTCGTTACAGCCCGGGCAAAGGGTGCTTCGGAACGGCGTGTGCTCTACGGACACGTTTTCCGAAACGCCATTCTCTTGATCGTGGCGGGGTTTCCAGCGGCCTTCATCAGCATCCTGTTCACGTCGGCGCTGCTCGTCGAAATCATTTTCTCGCTCGATGGGCTCGGCCTGCTCGGTTTCGAATCAGCAATCCGGCGCGATTACCCGGTAATGTTCGGTACTCTATATATGTTCACCCTGGTCGGGCTGCTCATGCAAATCGTTGGCGATCTACTCTATACGGTGGTCGACCCGCGAATTGATTTCGAAGCGCGAACCTAAAGAGTTCCAAGTTGGCGGCCATTTCAAAAACAGCGCCATGCCCATCACCGGGCTCGACCCGGGGATTGTCATGGGCATCCTCGACCTCAAGCAGCACTAGCCACATCGCGGCAGCGATTCGGAACCAGCCCAGCCCTGATTATAGAACCTTTGAAACTGCTCCCCTCGCGCGCACTAAATGAGGCTTTCCCCCCTCAATCGCCGCCGACTCGCAATTTTTTGCCAGCACCGGCGAGGCTTCTGGTCATTCTGGATCTTCCTAGCGCTATTCTTATTCTGCCTGGGCGCCGAGTTCGTCGCCAATGATCGCCCGCTCATCATCTCCTACAACGGTAAACACTACTTCCCAGTACTTTTCGATTACAGCGAAGACACGTTTGGCTCCGAGTTCCTACCCACCGAAGCCGATTATACCGACCCCGACGTGCAGAAGGCGATCAACTCCAGAGGCTGGATGATCTGGCCGGCTATTCCCTTCAGCTACAACACTAGCGTGAAGAATCTGTCCTCCCCAGCACCATCCCCGCCGGATTGGCGCAACCTGCTCGGCACCGATGATCAAGGCCGGGACGTCCTGGCCCGCGTCATTTACGGCTTTCGTATCTCGGTTTTGTTCGGCTTCAGTCTCACCGCCATCTCCTCCATCGTCGGCATTGCGGCCGGTGCAGTGCAGGGCTTTTACGGCGGCGCCGTCGATCTCTTGTTCCAACGTTTCATCGAGATTTGGTCCGGCATGCCGCGCCTGTTCCTACTCATCATTCTTGGCAGCATCATTACCCCCGGCTTCTGGGTGCTGCTGATATTTCTCCTTGTGTTTAGCTGGATGAGCCTCACCGGCGTGGTTCGGGCCGAGTTCTTACGCGGCAGAAACCTTGATTATGCGCGGGCTGCCAAGGCGCTCGGTGTGTCCGATATTGGCGTCATGTGGCGCCACATCCTGCCCAACGCCATGGCCGCCGTCTTGAGTTTCCTCCCGTTCACCCTGTCTGATTCGGTAACCGTGCTTTCCACCCTCGATTTCCTGGGCTTCGGCTTGCCGCCTGGCTCCCCCTCGCTGGGCGACCTCGTGGCTCAAGGCAAAAACAACCTGCAAGCACCCTGGCTCGGCATCACGTCTTTTGTTGTACTTGGTGGCGTCCTGACCTTGCTCATCTTCATCGGCGAAGCCGTGCGCGACGCCTTCGATCCGCGTCGCATCCCGAAATGAGCCTTCTGGAGGTCGAAGGATTGTCGGTCGCTTTCGGCCCGAAGCACGTCGTCCGCAATGTCTGCTTCACCCTTGACCGAGGCGAAACGCTTGCTCTCGTCGGCGAGAGCGGCTCGGGAAAGTCGCTGACCGCCCTCTCACTCTTACAATTGCTGCCGCCAGGAGCCACCAACCCTGGTGGCCGCATCAAGCTCGCAGAATACGAGATGATCAACTCCAGTAGTCACGTATTGCGGCGAGTACGCGGCGCAGTGGCCGGCATCGTTTTCCAGGAGCCCATGACCAGTCTTAACCCGCTCCATCGGGTGGGTTACCAAGTGGCCGAAGCTATCATGCTGCACCGCCCGGTCCCTCGGCTGCAGCTCCGGTCCCGTGTCATTGAAGTCCTGACCCAAGCCGGATTTGCCGACGCCGAGCACCGTCTAGCTGCCTATCCGCACCAGCTTTCGGGCGGGCAGCGGCAGCGCGTGATGATTGCAATTGCGCTTGCCAACGATCCGGCCCTGCTGATCGCCGACGAACCGACAACCGCACTCGATGTGACCATCCAGGCCAGAATTCTAAAGCTGCTTGCCAGCTTGAAAGCAGCCCGCGGCCTCGCATTGCTCCTCATCACCCACGATCTTTCAATCGTCCGCCGCTACGCCGACCGCGTCTGCGTGATGCAAAATGGCGAGATCGTTGAAGCAGAACGGGTCGAGCGCATCTTTCGCTCCCCCAAGCACCCTTACACGCGCCATCTTTTGAGCTCTGAGCCAAGGGGCCGCCCCGCGGCGGTCCCTAAAGGCGCGCAGACTCTCCTGGATGCCGAGAGTGTGCGGGTCCATTTTCCGATACGTCGCGGGATCCTGCGGCGCACAATCGGCTACGTCCGTGCGGTCGATGGCGTATCGATCTCCATTCGCACCGGCGAAACCGTAGGCTTGGTCGGTGAATCGGGCTCGGGCAAGACCACGATGGGCTTGGCCGCGCTTCGTTTGCAACCTTACCAAGGCCGGATTGCCTTCGAGGGCCGCGATCTCGGCTTGCTCGGCTCCCGCGCGCTCCGGCAGCTCCGGGGCCACGCGCAAATGGTTTTCCAGGATCCATTCGGCAGCCTTTCCCCCCGCATGTCAGTGGGCGATATTGTCGCCGAGGGCCTTACAATCCACGAGCCAACTCTATCCCGTGCGGATCGCGCGCGGCGGGTCGCTGCCGCGCTGGAAGAGGTTGGCCTTACAGCCGATTCTGCCGACCGGTATCCCCACGAGTTCAGCGGCGGTCAGCGTCAGCGGATTGCGATCGCTCGCGCCATAGTACTCAAGCCACGCTTTATCGTGCTCGACGAGCCAACCAGCGCGCTGGATCTTTCGGTTCAAGCCCAAATAGTCGCCCTGCTGCGCGAGCTACAGGAAGCGCATCAACTTGGCTACCTGTTCATTAGCCACGACCTGCGCGTGGTTCGCGCGCTCGCGCACCGGATCGTGGTACTACGCCAAGGTCAAGTGGTGGAAGAGGGCAATGCCGAAACCATTTTTACCCGGCCGCAGGCTGGCTATACGCGCGCCCTGATTGCCGCCGCCTTCCTCGAACCCGCTGTTGCAGGGCCGGAGAGTTAGAGCAGCCGCCTTCAGTTCTGAGACACGCCCCAATCGTGCGAGCAACGTGACGCGGTCGGGCAGGCCGATAGTGGCGGAGGTAGTCGAGACCGACCTCGACGACCGTCATCGTACCGGGGAGCGTCGTCAAGAGTTCCGCCCGAAGCCGGCTGACGGTGGCGAGGTCGGGAAGGCTGGCCGCGCGGCGGGTGAGACTGGCGAGGCGCGCCTGCGCTTCTACCAGAGCGCGGTCAGGAACTCGCATTCAGCGCGGGCGAGCTCGAGCGGGAAGGTTAAGATTCAGCTCGGCGACCCGGTCCCGCTCCTCGGCTTCGGGGATCAGCGCGGCGCTGTGCTTGAGCTGGCCCACGATCTCGAACACGTGCTCCGCGAGCCCCTCCGGCGGCGTGCCGGCGGCGAGCAGCCGGCCGATCCGAAGATGCTCGTCCGCGGATTCAACACGATAAAAAATATTCAGCTTGCTCAGCTGAGGGTCGAGGCCAACACTGATTGCGAGCCAGACATTGGCCCGCTCGGAGTCACCAGCGGGCCAAGGTCGTACCAACAAAGGCTACTCTGCGAGGACGCCAGCGGCGACCTGATCTACTCCGCAGCCACCTTCAGGGCTCAATTTCTATCGCACCGGAGAGAATTCCGTGGGCCTCAAAATCCGATTTTCCATGTCGAGCAGTAGCCCCGCCTCAGCGGCTTTCCTAAGATAAACTCCCCACTCCGGGTCGGCCGCCATCGCGTTGCGCCTTGCCTCGCGATCGGCCTGACTGTCATAAGCCCATATATGAACCACACGGTTCAGCGGACCCTCCACTGTCGTATACCAGCCAAGACACCGGCCTAGATATTTCTGCTGCAAGGGCCACGCATATTCTTGATAGAGTTTCACGAACTCCGGCATTCTATTCGCCTTGCACGTATAGATGCGCAGATCAACGATCATCGCGTTTCGCTCCCACAATGCATCCGTTCCACCCCACTCCAAAGCTGGCCCCACAGTGATTTGGCAGACTTATCGCCAGACCGCCACCACCCACTGTTCCGGGCCAAAAGGGGAGGATGTCGGCCAGCCAGCGCCGATTTTGAATTTGAACCGGCCCCGCCATTGTCCTACCGTAGCCCGAGCAAAACGTGAAGGTTGAACATGAAGCTGCATAGTTATTGGCGCAGCTCCGCTTCATGGCGCGTGCGGATTGCGCTCGGATTGAAGGGCCTCCGCGCAGAATATATCCCACAGCATCTAAGGAGGGGGGACCAGCATTCGACCGAGTACCTGGCGCTCAATCCGCAAGGCCTGGTACCAACGCTCGAGCTTGATGATGGGACTGTGCTAACCCAGTCTCTCGCCATCATAGCATGGCTGGATGAGACCCACCCCGATCCACCCCTATTATCGCCCGATCCGCTGCAGCGGGCACGCGAGCGAGCTTTCGCCCATGTGATCGCTTGCGACACTCATCCGGTCCAGAACTTGAAGGTTTTGAGGGCGCTGCGCCGCCTCGGGCATGACCAGGAAGCCGTCACCGCATGGGCCGCGGATGTCAACGTACAGGGGCTAACCGCATGTGAAGCGATGCTGCCGCATAACGCCGATCCGTTTTGCTTCGGCGCAATGCCCAGCATCGCAGATATTTGCCTGGTGCCGCAGCTTGGTAACGCAAGGCGCTATGGCGTTGATGTCCAGCGATTCTCGCGCCTGCTCGAAAAAGAGTCGGCGTGTCAGCTTCTTCCTGCGTTTGCCGATGCTGCCCCAGAGCGGCAACCCGACGCCGAAGAGCCGGCCTGATCGCCATGCCGGTAGCGCGCGATGGCTTAAGGCGACTCGGGTTCTCAATTCGCGAGCACCGGGTCCGATTTTGCGCGCAAAATGGGGCCCGGATTGGGGTCTCGATCGTCGGAAGGCCTAAATCGCGCTCTCAAATTAACCTAAGAACGCTAGAGCATGATGGCTTCGGCCTGAAGTGATGATGCTCTAGCCAGAAACCGGGCGACCAAGCCAGCCCATCAAGTCAGCCCATTCCCGCTTCGAGAGGCCAGTGTCGGCCTGCTCCAGCACCTCGCCTGCCAGAAGGCGACGCACCACAGCCAGCATCTGGGCGGATAGAGTCACTGCGCCCATTCGGTAATCCTTGAAGGCCTGAAACGTAATCGGAACCCATGCCTCTACCACGGTCATGATCGCCTGTGCATAAGCACGAATCTCATATTGAGCATGCGGGTCAGAGCGCAATGAGAGAAAATGCAGCAAATTGTGCAGGTCGATCTTCCAGT
>JAFAHH010000400.1 GCA_019237355.1 Acetobacteraceae bacterium
GCGCAGCGTGGTGGCCAAACAGCGCCGCCAGCGGGGGCACGATCCAGGTAAGCCCCATCACGGCGATACAGAGGCTCAGCAGCCAAGGCGAGAACCGCAATTGCACATAGGCGGTGCGTGCAACCATGCGCCAGATATCGGCGAAGCTGGGATAGGACCGGATACTGCCCGCGAGAGCGCTATGCCCGAGCCAGATCCGGCCACCGCGCTTGACGGCGGCGGCAAGGGCCACGTCGTCAATTAACGCGCCCCGCACAGATGCCAGGCCGCCGATGCGGTCCAGCGCCCGGCGGCGGATCAGAATCATGCCGCCCGCCGCGGCTGCGGTCCGGCGCAGCGGATCATTTACCCATGCGAACGGATACAGGAGCTGGAAGAAGAAGACGAAAGCGGGAATGAGCGCGCGCTCGGCAAGGCTTTCGCAATGCAGCCGGACCATTTCTGAAACCATATCCAGCCCGTGCCGCTCGGCATGGCGTACAAGCGTCGCGAGGTGCCGGCGCTCGTGCACGATGTCGGCGTCGGTAAAGACCAGCAGCTCCGTCCCTGGGCTGCCGGCCGTGGCGAGGCCTTGCTCGATTGCCCAGAGCTTGCCGCTCCATCCGTCAGGACGCGGGCGCGCTTCGGTCACGGTCAGTCTCGAATCGTTCAGGCTGCGCGCGATCGCGCCCGTGCGGTCGTTGCTTCCGTCATCGACAAGGATGACCCGAACCGCGCCTGGATACTCTTGCTCCAGCAGGGATCGCAGCGCGGGCCCGATCACGGCCTCTTCGTCCCGGGCCGGGACGATCACCGTCACCGGGGGTGCGGCGGCTAGAGGTTCGGGGGCTAGGACCGGCCCCGATTGCCAGAAACGCCCGTGGAGCGCGAGCAAATAGACCCAGATCAGTAAAGCGATCAGCGCCAGTGTGGTCACGCCCGCACCATCCCATTCTGGCGGAACCAGGCAACCGCATCATAGATGGCCTCGCGCGCTGGGCGCGGTTTGTAGCCGAGCTCGGCGATCGCCTTTGCCGAGGAGAAGAACATCTTTTTGCGCGCCATAAGGAGCGCGTCGCGCGTGACCAGCGGCTCAAAGCCAATGCGGCGCGCCAGGGCCTCGGAGGCGACCGCGACCGGCCAAAGCAGCCGCTCGGAAAGCCGAACCCGCCGCCGCCGCTTTCCTACGGCTGCATCGGCCAAGCTCAGGATCTCAGGCATGGAAAGGTTTTCGCCGCCAAGGATGTAGCGCTCGCCGACCCGGCCGCGCTCAAGCGCTAGTGCATGACCCTCGGCCACATCGTCAACATGGACCACACAGAGCCCGGTATCCAAATAGGCCGGCATCCGCCCGGCGGCTGCATCGGCGATCATTTTGCCGGTTGGGGTGGGCCGGATGTCGCGGGGCCCGACGGGTGCGGCTGGGTTTACGATCACGGCTGGCAGGCTCGATTCCCGCACGAGCTTCAGGACGGCCTGCTCGGCCTCGTATTTCGATTTCTTGTACGTGCCGACAATCGCCTCCTCACTGACGGGAGTCGTTTCGTCCGCGGGGGAACCGTTCTTCGTGAGACCGAGGGCTGCGACGCTGCTGCAATAGACGATGCGCTCCACCCCGGCGGCCTGGGCCGCTCGCATAAGGGCCATAGTGCCGCCCACATTGGCGCGGATCATAGCTTCAGGGTTGGGCACCCAAAGCCGGTAATCCGCCGCGACATGCACGAGGTAACGGCATCCCTCCACGGCCCGGGTGAGCGACTCGGGCGAGGTAAGATCGCCTTCCACCAGCTCGGCTTCCAACCCGGTGAGGTTGCGCCTGTTGCTGCCCGGCCGCACCAGAAGCCGCAATCTGGCCCTGCGTTTCGCCAGGGCCCGGGCGACGGCGGAGCCGACAAATCCGGTCGCCCCTGTGAGCAACATCGAATCGCCTTGCACGTATCTTACCTTTTCCGGGTTTCAAGGAGCCGCGCTGTATAGCTGGCCAGAGGCGCTTGGTGTAGAGCCGAACGCTCCCACCTTACAGGGAAGCAATACCCGGTGAAGGGCTTGGAGTGAAACGTCTCTCAGTTGCGCTAGCCCTGGGCGGGCTGGCACTCGGCACCATACTCATCGGCTGGTTCGGCTTTGGCCGGGTCTTCGACGAGGTATTGTCGATCGGCTGGGGCGGGTTTTGGCTCCTCGTGGCCTGCCAGATGCTGATATTCCTCGCGCTGGGGCTGGCCTGGGATACGATCGCACCCGATCTGGGTTCGGCCTCCCGATCGCAGATTAGGCGGCCCTGGGTTTTCCTGTGGGGCCGCATGGTTCGCGATTCGGCCGCAAATTGCCTCCCTTTAACCCAGATGGGCGGGTTCGTCCTGGGTGCGCGGGCGGTCACGCTGCATGGGATCGGCTGGCCGCTGGCCACGGCGTCCACCATCGTCGATGTTACGGCCGAGACCCTGGCGCAAGTGGCCTTCGTGGCCATGGCGCTGTTCATTCTCCTCGCCCATGAGCCCGAGAGCTCGTTGGCCCCGCCTTTGTCTGCCGGGCTAGGCCTTAGTGTTGCGGCGATGGCGGCGTTCATCTGGCTCCAGCAGGGGGCCGGCGTGATCTTCACAAAACTGAGCCGCCGGATCGCGGGGCACTGGCTTTTGGATGCGGAAAGTCGGCTCACTCAGCTACAGCACGAATTTCACACAATTTATTCGCGCCCCGGCCGCCTTGCGCTCGGGTCCGCGCTGCATTTGCTAGGCTGGCTGTTAACCGGCCTGTCCAGCTGGATTACTTACCAGCTCCTAGGGATCGATATCGAGCCGCTCGACGCACTCGCGATCGAGGGATTACTGAGCGTGGTGCTCGCAATAGCGGTTTTGGTTCCGGCGTATGCCGGGGTCCAGGAGGCGGCGTATGCGGGGCTCGGGGCGATATTCGGGGTGCCGCCCGAGATCTCGCTTAGTGTGTCGTTGCTGCGCCGGGGCCGGGACCTTGCGGTGGGGATTCCGATCCTGCTGATTTGGCAGATGATCGAAGCGCGGCGGCTCCGCGCCCACACCCGGCCGGAGCCGCTTCGGGGAGCCCAGGCCGGATTGAGGCCATCGCGCCCTACAGAATCGATTGGACCACCCCACCATCAACCCGGACCGCCGCGCCAGTAGTGGCCGAAGCTGCCGGGGAGCTTAGATAGACAACCAGGTTGGCCACCTCTTCGACCCGGGCAAAACGCTTGAGCAAGGACGTGGGCCGTTCGGTTTGAAAGAACTGGGCTTCGGCTTGCTCGGCGGTGATGCCCTTCGCTTTCGCCATCTGCTCGACGAAAGCCTCAACTCCCTCTGACCGGGTGGGGCCCGGCAGCACTGCATTGACCGTGATATTCGTGCCCGCGACGATCTCGGCGACACCCCGCGAGACCGCAAGCTGCGCCGCCTTCGTCATCCCGTAATGGATCATATCGGCCGGGACATTCGTCGCGGACTCGCTGGAGATGAATAGAATTCGGCCCCAGTTCCGCGCGCGCATGCCGGTCACGTAATGCCGGGTGAGCCGAATCCCGCTCAACACATTGACTTCAAATAGCCCGATCCAGTCTTGATCGGTGATCTCAGCGAATGGCTTGAGTTGATAAATGCCGAGATTGTTGATCAGGATATCGGCCGCGGGCAGGGTGCCGGTGGTCTGCGCCGCGCCTTCAGCGGTCGCCAGGTCGGCGGCGATGCCGGCGATCTCGGCGCGCGGGAAATCGTGGCGAAGCGCCGCTATCGCCCGCTGAACCCGGTCAGACGTGCGGCCATTGACCCAAACCGCCGCACCCTGTTCCAGCAAGCCTCGCGCGATCGCGAAGCCAATACCGGCCGTTGATCCGGTGACGAGGGCAGTTTTGCCGTTCAGGCTGAGATCCATTCGCTTGCTCTCCTCGCTCAGCGGCCAACCAATTAGGAGTGCGGCGGCGTATCGACTAGCGCATGATGACTTCAGGTCGAAGTCATCATGCTAGGATTTCTGGCTGAGAGCGCGATTCAGGCTCTCCGACGATCGGGACCCCAATCCCTTGTCCCATTTTGCGGCGCAAAATGGGACAAGGTACTCGCGAATTGGGACCCCGAGTCCGCGTCGGGCCACCGCGTTCTAGAGCGGTTTCCACTCACGTGGAACCGCTCTAGGACTGCCGCCCCGTATCGACGCGAAGAATTTCCACTTCGGGCGGAAAAACAAGAATTTCGCTGAACGCCTGCATCCAGCTATGAGTCTGCTGTCCGCCGCCGGTACCCTGCTGGCGGAATTGTTCGAGCTGATCGAGGTTGGTGAGTTCCATCTCGAATTGCAATGCCGCTCCGCCTTCGCCGCGGGTCAGGGGAACCAGGAGCCGGGCCTGCAGACCGGATTTCTGGGCTGCTTCAACCTCCTGCTGGATGAAGCCGATCGCGCGCTGGCGATTGACGGGCAGAACATTGTACGAAAAGCGAGCCAGATACATTGGGTTTTCTCCTTCCGGGCTTACTCCTGCCGCTCTCGGTCCCAGAGCGGTTTTCCACTCACGTGGACGCGCCTGGCTAAGTTGCTACAACCGATCTACCCGCTCGGGGATGCTTCGCGTCTAAACTCGAGCGGGGATCCTAGCCTAGGATCTTTGGCTTTCAGAGCGCGATTCAGGCTTTCCGACGATTCCGCCTCAAGCCATCGCGCTCTAGTAGCCCCAACGAAGCCTGCCCCGCACCGTTGCAGATGCCAGAGCGTCGTGGCTTCACGCCGTAGCCATCGAACTGTACCACCTTCCGGGTTGAGAGCGCGATTGGGGGTCCGACGATCCTGGCTCAAGCTCGCCTTTAGCTACGGGAACCCGGCGCTTACCGGCGCCGTTGGGTTCGATGACCTACACAACGTCGGGAGGTCATCATGAGCGGAACGACAGTGGGCGCCACAACCGGAACGACTGGTGCGACCAGTGCCAGCAATGCCAGCGCGAGTGGGGCGCCGATTGAGGTTGATGAGACCGACCGCCTCATTGCTTCGAATAAGGTAGAAGGGACGGCCGTGTACAACCGCCAAGGCGAACGCCTGGGCACGGTCCATCACTTTATGGTGGATAAGTACACGGGGCAGGTCGCATACGCCGTAATGTCGTTCGGCGGTTTCCTTGGGATGGGAGAGAGCTATCATCCGCTCCCGTGGAAAGTTCTTACCTACGATGTTCGGCAAGGCGGGTACGTAGTTGATCTGGACAGAAGCCGGGTGGAGAGGGCTCCAAGCTACACCTCGAGCACCATGCCGAGCTGGTCCGACCAATCATATCGCCGGGGGATCGACGAATATTACGGCGCCTCGCCCCGAGTCTAGAGCGGTTTCCACCCCGGCGGAACCGCTCTAGATGTTGTTTATCGAGC
>JAFAHH010000575.1 GCA_019237355.1 Acetobacteraceae bacterium
CCGATCTGGATGGCACCTATATGCTGGTGCTCACCGAATGGGCACGCAGTATTCTGTTATTCCGGCCGGGTTCGGCGGAGCTCGTGAATGGCGTGCCCTGGCAATATAAGGTGCACCTGGTCAGCGGCATGACCTTGTTCTTCCTGGTGCCATTCACACGTCTGGTGCATGTGTGGTCGGCGCCGATCTGGTTCTTGGGCCGCCCTGGCTGGCAGATCGTCCGCCGTAACGCCAACATCGCGAACCGGGGCGTCTGAGATGCGCCGCGCGGCCGGGCTGCTGGTTTTGACGATGGTCCTGGCGGCAGCGGGCCCCGCGTACTCCCAGGCGCCGACGGGCGAGCGCGGACAACCCGGCCGGCCCTCGCTCGCGCCGCAGCCGGGGCAAGCACCGTTTGGCGATGCGATCGCCGAGGCCCTATTGCCCGCCTACAATCGGGCCATGACCATGATCGGCACCTGTGGCCCGATCGGTGATACAGGGGTGATCGAGGCCAAGCGGGTCGGTTTTGCCTCCATCGTCGATCTCCGCCCGGCGGGAGATGCGAGCAGATCCGAGCAGGCGCGCGCTCAATATTCGCGCCTGCGCAGCGCGGCTGAGCCCGCTCTCAAATTTGTCTCAGTCGGGCGGAATAGTCGACTCTGCGCCAGCATGGCGTGACCTAGCGGGCAAGAGGCCCTTCACCATCGACCTGAAGGGAAACACGCAATGAAATTCGTTTGGACCCGGCGCTCCAGCACACGCAAGGTGAAGAGCGCAACTGGCCTGATCAAGCCGGTTCGCGTCAAAGGCGGTGCGGTGATCCGCCGCAACCCGCTGCGCCCGAAGAAGAAATAGCTTGGGCCTTCTGATGGCGGGCAATTAGGCCCCGCCCCCAAAATTGTCCAGCCAAAATGGCTCCCAAACCACAGGAGCAACAATGACCAAAAAGCTGCGCGTACCGTTCGTAGCACCAGGAGAAAGCGAAGACCCTCTCGACTATCGCGAGAACCGCAACCAAAAAGGCCAGCTGAACCAACGGGGTCTAGGCGTTATGGACGCGTTCCTGCGAGAGCGATTCCGCGACGAGGCGATAGCGATCTTTATGGACGTAACGCCTCAAACCGTTTCTGCCCGCCGCAAGCAGCTCGGCCTTTCCTACGGCCACCGCACAGAACGGTAACCGCCGATCTTCCGAGGCAGGCAAAATTGCTTGCACGCCGCCGCCGAGGCCCGGCCAAAATGGCCCGGCAAGCCTGCAAACCTGCCTCGACTTCCCGGGGAGCAGCCATGAGTGAATACGAAACCGACGTCGTGCTTTGGTCCGAACATCAGAGCGCGCTGCTGCGCCGCGTCGCGGCGGGTGACCGCATCAATGATCAGGTGGACTGGGAGAACGTCATTGAGGAGATTGAAAGCGTGGGCAAGGAGCAGTTGCACGCCGAAGAGTCGCTGCTCTTGCAGGCGCTCCTCCACATGCTGAAAGCCGAGGCCTGGCCGCTGTCCCGCGACGTGCAGCATTGGCAATCCGAAGCCCGGCTGTTTCGGTCACAGGCGGCACTAAGGTTCGCGCCCTCTATGCGGCAACGTATCGACGTGGCGCGCCTCTACCGCGCGGCCCTGCGCGCATTGCCAGAGACGATGGACGGCCAGCCGCCTTTGCCGGTGCCCGACAACTGCTCAGTCAGGCTGGATGAGCTGCTGAGTGAAGACTGATGCGCATTCCCCCTGACCGACCTCGTGCTCGGCTGGGTGCTCATTGATGCGAATGGCTAGCGCACGTTCCTGAACGGCGCGTCGCAGGCCGCCACCTTCCACTTCTGCCGGGGCGTGCGTTTGCTGCCCGCCAGCGTGCGCAACGCGGCGACCAGATCGCGATCTACCTCGGAATGCAGAGGCGGGGCGCAGCCCCGCTCAGCGAGAGAAAGACTCCGTGCCGACCAAAGAGGAACTGGAGATCGAGCTTATGCAGGCCGACATTGACAACAAGCGCGCCGATACGCGGCACAGACCCGAGAGGAATACTCCCGATCCCCGAGCCAAGCCTAGTCCTGCAGGCGGCGTGCTGGCTCGGCCGCCAATCTGCATCTGGCAGTCGTACCCGAACCTGGCGAGGTCGCGACGATTACTGCCTCGACCGGGCGATCAGTTCACGATCAGCAACGCCCGGGCGCTGGAGATTCCGCCCCTTCCAACGGGCTTCGATGGTTGCACGCTGCGATTACGAGCTGTCTCAATTGGCAGTTTGACGTAGCACATTACGGGCTGCGTCATACGCCGCCAGCATCCGCTCCGCCCGTGCGACCGATCGGCCTCCTGGCCAGCCGAGATCGAACTCGCGAGTGATCGCCTCGCGAATCCCGACGCAATCTGGGATGGCCGATTCCGGCTCGGCTCTGAAGCCAGCCTTCCCGCCGGATGCATGATCGGGGCGCTGGGGAGGGATGCTTCCAAGCTGCGCCGGCTATCCTCCCTTCCCAGCGCGGTTTTGCGTACTCTTCCATGCTTACGGAACGGTAATTTGTTGTTTTCAGTCCCGCACTTAGGGTATCCTAATCGGGAGTTATGTGCGTCCATGCCAATAATTTTCGCGCCGCCGGAGCCGCTGGCGGGCGCATCATTTTATACGGCCGAGTAATGGCCCGCAAGGGCGTGAGGAGCGGGGGTGTGCGGCGTCGGTTGGCACCCTATCTTGTTAATGGAGAGGCAGCTTCGCCGTCCAAGCTTGGATACGCCGGGGCCGGGTTGCCGGATATGTAGTGTGAGCGGATCTATATGAGCAATTTCGGCCGCAACCTGGCGCTTTGGGTCATAATCGCCCTGCTCCTGGTGGTGCTGTTCAACCTGTTCCAGCCGGGTGCATCGCACAACGCTGCGGCCCAAATTCCATACTCCGACTTTGTCGCGGACGTGAGCGGCGGGCGCGTGCGCGACGTGGTCATTCAGGGTCATACGGTCAGTGGCCAGCTTACCGATGGCCGCAGCTTCCAAACCTATACCCCCGACGATCCGACCTTGGTGCAGCGCCTTACGGAAAAGGGCGTGCGGGTGATCGCCAAGCCCGAGGAGTCGGACAATATCCTTCTGCACACGTTGCTCTCATGGTTCCCGATGTTGCTGCTCATCGGCGTATGGGTGTTCTTCATGCGCCAGATGCAGGCGGGCGGCGGCCGGGCGATGGGCTTCGGCAAGTCGCGGGCCCGCCTGCTGACGGAAAAGCAGGGGCGGGTTACATTCGAGGATGTGGCTGGGATCGACGAGGCTAAGGGTGAGCTCCAGGAAATCGTAGAGTTCCTGAAGGACCCGCAAAAATTCCAGCGTCTTGGCGGCAAGATTCCGAAAGGCGTGCTGCTGGTAGGCCCGCCGGGCACGGGTAAGACATTGCTGGCCCGGGCAATCGCGGGCGAGGCCAACGTGCCGTTCTTCACCATCTCCGGCTCTGACTTCGTCGAGATGTTTGTGGGCGTCGGCGCGTCCCGCGTCCGCGACATGTTCGAGCAAGGCAAGAAGAACGCGCCCTGCATCATCTTCATCGACGAGATCGATGCCGTGGGCCGGCATCGCGGCGCCGGACTTGGCGGCGGCAATGATGAGCGCGAGCAAACGCTCAACCAGATGCTGGTCGAGATGGATGGGTTCGAGAGCAATGAGGGCGTAATCCTGATCGCGGCGACCAACCGTCCTGACGTGCTCGATCCCGCCCTGCTGCGGCCCGGCCGGTTTGACCGGCAGGTTGTCGTGCCGAATCCCGATGTGAATGGGCGGGAGAAGATACTCCGCGTCCACATGCGCAAGGTGCCGCTCGCTTCGGATGTCGATCCAAAAGTCATTGCACGCGGAACTCCGGGTTTTTCGGGCGCTGATCTCGCCAACCTGGTCAATGAGGCGGCGTTGCTGGCAGCCCGGCTGGGTAAGCGTGTCGTCGCCATGGCCGAGTTCGAGAATGCGAAGGATAAGGTGCTGATGGGCACCGAACGGCGGTCTCTGGTGATGAGCGAGGCGGAAAAGCGGATGACCGCCTACCACGAGTCAGGGCATGCGCTCTGCGCGCTCCATGAAGCGGAATGCGACCCGGTCCATAAAGCGACGATCATCCCTCGCGGGCGGGCGTTAGGTCTGGTCATGAGCCTGCCGGAGGGTGACCGTTACTCCAAGAGCAAGTCGAAGCTCTTGGCCGAGCTTACCATGGCGATGGGCGGAAGGGCGGCCGAGGAAATCATATTCGGTGCCGAGCGTGTGTCGAATGGCGCGGCCGGCGATATCAAAATGGCCACCGATCAGGCGCGCCGCATGGTAACCGAGTGGGGCATGAGCGACCGCCTCGGCATGATTGCCTACGGCGATAACAGCCAGGAGGTCTTCCTGGGCCATTCGGTCACGCAGAGCAAGAACGTCTCGGAAATGACGGCGCGGGAAATCGATGCCGAAATCAAGGAAATCATCGATAACGCGTACAAGCGGGCGCGGCGGATTCTCACGGAAAACATCGAAGAACTGCATCGGCTAGCCCGCGGCCTGCTTGAGCACGAGACGCTTTCCGGCGACGAGATTCGCACCGTGCTGCGCGGCGAGCCGGTGATCAAGAAGGTGGTTGACGAGCCCGCCCCTGAGAGCCGCCGCGCTTCGGTGCCGGTGGGCGGGCGGCAGGCGGCGCCCACGCCATCGGCCGGCCTTGGCCCCGCGCCGCAGCCCGGTTGACAAATCCATCCAGCTCCGGCGCCGTTCCGGCCCGGAGCTGGGCCGGTCTTTCCTTAGAGCGCCCCCGGGTGATGGGGATCCTAAATGTCACCCCGGATAGTTTCAGCGATGGCGGGCGGCACTCCGATCTAGCACGCGCCGTGCGAGCCGGGCTGGCGATGGCGCAAGCTGGAGCCGATATCATCGATGTCGGCGGTGAGAGCACCCGGCCCGGTGCTTATCCCATTTCTCCATCTTTGGAACAGGCGAGGGTTATTCCGGTCATCCGGGAACTTGCCTCGGCGGGACTTCGGGTATCCGTCGATACGCGAAATGCCGCGACCATGCGCGCTGCCCTCGATGCAGGCGCCACGGTCGTTAACGACATCTCGGCACTCGCTCATGATCCTGAAGCGCCGCCTCTGGTCGCTTCCCGCGGTTGCCCGGTCGTGCTGATGCATATGCGCGGCACGCCTCAGACGATGAGCTCTGCCGCGCGCTATGCGGATGTTATTGCGGAGGTAAGGCGAGAGCTGGCGGAGCGGGTCGAGGCGGCGCTGCTTGCTGGGACCGCCCCCGAGCAGATATGTCTCGACCCCGGCATAGGATTTGCCAAGGCCGGTAAGCAGAATGAGGCGCTGCTTCGAGGCTTGGGGACCTTGGCCGAACTCGGATTCCCGCTGCTCGTGGGGGTTTCCCGAAAGCGTTTCATCGGCCGCCTTACCGCTATTGAGCTTCCGTCTGGCCGCCTCGCCGGCTCGCTTGCGGCCGGTCTCTTCGCGCTCTCGCATGGAGCTTCCATTCTGCGGGTGCATGATGTTCCCGAGACCGTGCAAGCAATACGCGTGTGGCACGCCCTTGCCTCGGCGTGAGGTAAAGGACGATGACTCCGAGTCGGAATGGCCGCAAAGCGGAATCGCGCTCTCATAGAGGCTTCGCCGCAAAACCGTCATGCTCGAGGGGCTTCATCTCAGCTTAGCCGCAGGTTAAACCTTTCTCGTGATAACTCCGTCCCTCCCCCCTTTTTCGGAAGCGATCATGCCCGCAGAAAGACGACTATTCGGTACGGATGGCATCCGCGGTACCGCAAACACCGAGCCAATGACCGCTGGGATCGCGCTACGCCTAGGCCAAGCAGCCGGGCTGCTGTTTACGCGAGGGGATCACCGCCATCGTGTGGTCATCGGCAAAGATACTCGGCTATCAGGATATTTGATTGAGCCAGCGCTGACCGCCGGCTTCATTGGGGCTGGCATGGATGTGACCCTCGTGGGTCCGCTGCCGACCCCGGCAATCGCCATGCTCACGCGAAGCCTGCGCGCGGATCTCGGGGTCATGATTTCTGCGAGCCACAATCCGTATGAGGATAACGGCATCAAGCTGTTCGGTCCGGATGGTTTCAAGCTTTCAGACGAAAAAGAGGCCGAAATCGAGGCGCTCATGGATAACCGAAGCCTCGGGACGCAATTAGCAGGGCCGGCTGCGCTTGGCCGGGCATCCCGGCTTGAGGATGCATCGGGTCGCTACATCGAGAGTGCAAAGTCAACTTTTCCGCGTGGTTTGCGCCTCGACGGATTGAAAATAGTTGTCGATTGCGC